>CAJQOR010000322.1 GCA_905479965.1 uncultured Rhizobiaceae group bacterium
CATCGGCCATAATAACGGCCTTGGCGCCTGTTTTTGCGGACGTTACAGAGATGGTTCTGACAACGGTTGCCAATGCAAAGGCTTCACCAGATGACTTTAACCTTGAGACAGTGTCGTGAATATCAACTACATCGATCATTATATTCTACCTAAATGTGGTTCGAGTGCAGCCAAATCATTGAGTGTTGTTGCTGGTGCAAATAAATCTAGATGCGGTAATGCTGCGGCCATCCCGCTTGCCACGGGTTGATAATCCTTCCAGCCTTTTAGTGGATTGAGCCAGATGAGTTTGCAGCCTTTTTTCTTTAGTCTTGCGAGCGCATTTGACATGATCTCTGGCGGATCTGTGTCATATCCATCTGATAGTATAATAACGACCGAGCGGCTGGAGACGGAATGAGCGGCATATTGCTTGTTGAACATTTCAATGTTCTTGCCAATCTTGGTGCCACCGCCAAAACCTTGCGCCATCATTGAAAGCTGATTGATCGATCGGAACGAATCCGGATCGCGTAACGCATCAGAAATTTTAACAAGTTGGGTGTGAAATAAATAAGCGTCTGTGCGCTGATCAGCGCTGACCAAACCTTTTAAGAAGGATAAGAATATTCGCGCATAGACGGTCATAGAACCTGACACATCTAGGATCGCTATAAGATGGACAGGGCGATCGGGTTTATATCTTTTTGATAGCTTAAAAGGCACGCCGCCTGTGGATATGCTTTTGCGCGCAATTTTACGTAGATCAAGTGCTGCGCCTTTAAGTGCTGAACGCCTGCGCCTTGATCGGCGATCTCTTATTGCGCGGGCAATTTTTTCAGCAATTAGTTTTGCTTTTTCCTGATCTTCAGGTTTCATAAATTCGCGTAAATCGGCTTTATTTATGTTGTAGATCTCCGATGCAACGAGTTTTCCCTCTCCGGATTGGGAAGCTTCTTCACCATCGTTTCTATCATCGTCTGGAAGGTCTTGTTTTCCCACACCAGAAGAAACTATCTCTTCATCGTTTTGGCTAAGGTTGGACCAATGGCTTTTATTCGCTGGCTTTTCACTCGCCTCATTCCGTTGTATTTTTCGCGTATGATTGAACCAAAATGCCTTAAACATATCGTCGAATTTGTCATATTGATCTGCATCGCTGGCACACACGGATTTCAATGCCAGTTTCACTTCATCCGCATTTGTCATATTGATTTGAGACAATGTTTCAAGCGCAAGATGCGTTTCCGATACACCCAACCGCAAGCCTTGGCTTCGAAGATGTGCCATGAAATCAACCACGCGCTCTGAGACGGTTTCCGAACGTGCTGGAAATTTTGTTGGCAAACGCATTTAAGCAGCCTTCCCAACAAGCTTTTGGGCAATCTCGGTTGGTATGGATGCTTGATCGGCTTGCGTTTTTAAAAGGCACACGAGTGTTGCATGCAGCGATAACGGATCATCAGAAAGATCATTGATCCCAAGTCCAGAAATCGTCGCGGCCCAATCTAGCATTTCGGCAACACCTGGTATTTTCTCCAGTTCTTCTTCGCGAAGCGCTTGGACAAATCCAACAATTTGCGTCGCTAAATGCACGTTTAAATGCGGATGATGTTTGTTTAAAATGGCAAGTTCAGCTGCTTTATCTGGATATTCAACAAAGGAGTAAATGCAGCGCCGACGCAATGCATCTGATAAATCACGTGCGCCATTTGCAGTGAGGATCACATGCGGTTTTGAGGTTGCCTTGATCGTACCCATTTCAGGAATTGAGATTTGGAAATCAGAGAGTATTTCTAAAAGATAAGCTTCAAACTCTTCATCCGCGCGATCAACTTCATCAATGAGCAAAACAGGTGGTTGTTCTTGTGAAATAGCGTCAAGCAGCGGACGGCGTAACAAATATTTGTCTGAAAATATCTCATCTTCTTTTGGTTGAGATTTATCTTTGGATGCGCTGATTGCTAAAAGCTGTCTTTGATAATTCCACTCGTAAATTGCAGAGGAAGCATCAAGGCCTTCATAGCATTGTAGGCGGATCAACTTGGTGTTTTTAATCTCTGAGAGTGTTTTGGCAACTTGTGTTTTACCAACGCCTGCTGGCCCTTCAAGTAACAATGGGCGCCCCAGTGATAATGAGATATGCAAAGCCATGGCTAAAGGATCTGTTGCCACATAGCCGCTATTGCTCAGATCTGATTTTAAATCTGTCCAACTCATGTCAGTCTCGTTTTAATAATTGGTCATTGTATGTTGGGGCAATGAACGCATTTTATACGCTAACTGCCCCAATCAATTGCTGATTAGTCGTGAAGACCAAGCTTGTTGGCTGTCTGCCAAATGCGCCAGTGATCATGCGGCATATTGGTGTGTTTTAAACCAAATGCACGGAACGCATCTTGCACAGCATTTGAGAAGCAAGGAACGCCTCCAACATGCGGGCTTTCACCAACGCCTTTTGCGCCGATTGGGTGATGCGGGCTAGGCGTTACGGTGTAATCGGTCTCATAGTTTGGGGTCTCCCATGCTGTTGGCAGGAAGAAATCCATCAATGAACCCGTTTTTACATTCCCCATTTCGTCATAGGCAATTTCTTGACCTAGGGCGACGGCAAGTGCTTCAGTTAATCCGCCATGGACCTGACCTTCAATGATCATCGGGTTGATGCGTGTACCGCAATCATCCAATGCGTAAAAGCGACGAACATCGGTCACGCCTGTATCCACATCAATATCCATCACGCACACATAAGCGCCAAACGGATAAGTCATGTTTGGTGGATCATAATAGCTTACGGCTTCAAGCCCTGGCTCAATACCTGGTATGGCTTGGTTGTAAGCTGCGTAGGCAACTTCTTTCATTGTTTTAAGGCGCTCAGGTGCGCCCTTAACAACAAAACGATCAACTTCCCATTCCAGATCACCATCATGCACTTCTAAAAGATAGGCAGCGATCATCTGAGCTTTTGCTCTGATTTTGCGGCCAGCCATGGCCGTTGCAGCACCGGCGACCGGGGTGGAGCGCGAGCCATAAGTTCCCAAACCGTAAGGCGCTGTATCTGTATCACCTTCTTCAAGAGTGATCTCATCGGCGGAAATACCGATCTCACTTGCCAGGATTTGTGCAAATGTTGTTGCATGCCCCTGACCTTGTGAGATCGTGCCAAGTCGTGCGATTGCAGAGCCTGTTGGGTGAATTCTGATCTCACAAGAATCAAACATTCCCATGCCCAAAATATCACAATTTTTAACAGGACCAGCTCCGACGATCTCTGTAAAGAACGACAGGCCGACACCCATGAGTTTACGTGTTTCACCGCGTTTAAATGATTCAACGCGCTCAGCTTGTTCTGCGCGAAGAGCTTTATAATCAACAGCCTCCAACGCTTTGTCCCATGCAGTGTGATAATCACCTGAATCATATTCCCAGCCTAATGCGGCTTTATATGGGAATTGTTCCTTTTTGATGAAATTCATTCGACGAAGATCTGCAGCATCCATATCAAGTTCGATGGCGAGAACCTCGATCATTCGTTCGATAAGATATACAGCTTCTGTCACGCGGAATGAGCAACGGTATGAAACACCGCCTGGAGCTTTGTTGGTGTAGATACCATCAACGGCAAGATATGCGGTTGGGATATCATAAGAACCCGTGCAGATATTCATAAATCCTGCAGGGAATTTGGTTGGATCCGCACAAGCATCAAATGCACCATGGTCAGCAAGTACGTGGACATCTAAACCTGTGATCTTACCTTCTTTTGTCGCGCTGATTTTACCGCGCATCCAATAATCTCGTGCAAAGGCAGTTGAGGTTAAGTTTTCAATGCGGTCCTCAATCCATTTAACCGGCTTTCCAGTTACGATAGAGGCGACAATGGAACATACATAACCTGGGTAAACACCCACTTTGTTACCAAATCCGCCGCCAATATCTGGCGAGATTACTCGGATGTTGCTTTCTGAAATTCCAGACAGAAGAGACGCAACAGTACGCACAACATGCGGTGCCTGGAACGTGCCGTGCACGGTGAGTTTGCCATTAACTTTGTCCATGCTTGCAACACAGCCGCAAGTCTCTAACGGACAAGGATGCGTTCTGTGGTAATACATTGTTTCTTCAGCAACAACTTCGGCATCATCAATAACCTTTGCCGTTGTGTCTTTATCACCTGCTTCCCAAGTAAAGATGTGATTTGGGTGACGGCGCGGACCATGAGCCCCTTCTTTTTGATCGGCAATGTCTTCGCGTAGAATTGGTGCACCTTCAATTTCCGCTTTATACGGATCAACAAGCGGAGGAAGTTCTTCGTAGTCAACCTCAACAAGCTCAACTGCATCGGCTGCAGCATAACGATCATTGGCAACGACGAAGGCAACTTCTTGTCCTTGGAAAAGAACTTTACCATCTGCAAGAACCATTTGCTTATCGCCGGCAAGTGTTGGCATCCAGTGAAGGTTTAAAGGTTCTAAATCTGCTGCAGTTAAAACCGCAACGACACCAGGTACTGCCATAGCCGCATCAATGTTGATATTTTTTACATAGGCATGCGGGTAGGGTGAACGAACAAAGTCGCCAAACAACATTCCTGGTAGCTTAATGTCGTCGACATAGTTACCTTTGCCTTGTGTGAAGCGCGCATCTTCCACGCGTTTGCGTGAGCAACCTAAGCCTTTAAGAGCTTCTGAACGCTCTTCTTTTGGAGGTGTCATCTCATTCATTGTGCTGCCTCCTTCGCTGCGTTCATTTCATTCGCTGCTGCCAAAATTGACTTCACGATGTTTTGGTAGCCTGTGCAGCGGCAAAGGTTGCCTGCCATGCCAAATCGAACTTCTTCTTCCGTTGGATTTGGGTTTTCCTGCAATAAACGATGCGCTCTTGTGATCATCCCGGGCGTGCAGAAACCGCACTGAAGGCCGTGATGTTCTTTGAACATTTCTTGTAAGACATGCAGGTTATCTGGATCTCCAAGACCCTCGACCGTTGTGATATCAGCGCCATTGGCTTGGGCTGCAAACACAGTGCAAGACTTTACAGACTTTCCGTCCATATCAATGGTGCAGGCTCCGCAATGGGATGTTTCACAACCAATATGTGGTCCGGTGATATCCAAGCGTTCTCGGAGAACGTGGATTAAAAGTTCGCGAGGTTCGGCCAATGTTTCCACATCTTCGCCGTTTACCTTCAGTTTAATATGCATTTTCGACATAATAAGATTTCCTCCCGCAGCGAATTAAGCGCGTTCAATCGCGCGCTCAATGGCACGACGAATGACGATTTTTGCTGCATGTTTTTTAAATTCGATTGGGCCGCGATTGTCCTCACCAGGGTCACTGGCATTCACGGCAGCTTTGGTAGCTGCTTCAACAGTGCTCGCACTCAAATCAGATCCAGTTAAAATGGCGACGGCTTCTTCACAATAAATCGGTGTGTCACCTAAATTTGTGAGCGCAATGGACGCATGTGTGCAATTTGCACCGTCTTTTGTGATTAAAACCCCGGCTGCTGCTGTTGCGTAATCGCCGATTTTTCGCTTTTGTTTTTCATATGCAAAGCCACCCACCGGTGAATCAAATGTCACAGATGTTAGGATCTCTTCTTCTTCACGCGCGGTGAAGTAAGCTGCTTCATAAAAATCTCGCGCTTTGACGGTCCGTGTTCCATTCGGGCCAACCAAAATGTAGTTGGCATCAAGGCACTGCATGAGACCTGGCATGTCATTGCCTGGATCTCCATTTGCAACGTTACCACCGATCGTGCCCATGTATCGGACTTGTGGATCGGCAATTTGAAGCGCTGCTTCATTGATAATCGGTGCAACTTTTGCAAGTTCTGAGTTTGCGATGAGTTCGTGCTGAGTGGTCATGGCGCCAATCGTGACGGATTGTCCTTCGACGATCACACCTTTCAATTCACTGATTTGTTGTAAATCGACAAGGTGCGATAAATCAGCCATGCGTAATTTCATCATGGGAATTAAGCTGTGGCCTCCAGCGATGACTCTCGCTTCATCGCCATGCTCTGAAATAATCTTAATCGCGTCATCGATCGAATCGGGGCGATGATATTCAAATGCTGCGGGTATCATTAGTTCCTCCATCTAAGTGATAGTGCTAACTAATAAGAGGCTTTGGAAGATTGCATCAGCTGATTTTCCAACTGCGCTGACACCGCACGAAATGCGAAGAAACTTCACGAAATGCGATTAGAGGAGGTTAGTTTAGGTCCAGTTCTTTGCGTATTTCATTTAGTTTCGAGCGACTAACGGGTACTTTTTCAAAGGAATTGAATTTTGAGAATAGCAAATATCCATTGTCTTTTGTGCGCTCAAAGCTGCTGATATGGTGCGGATTAACAAGGTAGCTTCTATGGGTTTGCAAAAAGCCTTCACCGGACAGCCGTTTTCTCATTTCAGAGATATTCCAGGGACAAAAATGCTTCTCATCAACGGAATATAAAATGGTGTAATGTCCTTCAGCGCGAATTGCAGCAATGTCTTCAACCTTGATAAAATGAGTTTGGTTGTTCTTCTCATAAGGTATTTGAACCCAGTTCTTTTCATCTTGCTCGGCGGGATGAATTGCTATGACATCCGTCGCTTTTTCGGGCACAAAATCATCTGTGATTGTTTGTTCAACAAGATCAGCATTAAGATTTGAGGGGAGTAAACTGACACTCATCAGTAAAAACGCGCCGCTTATGACGAAGCTTGCTAAGGCAACACCTAACGCCAAAACCTCATTACTCATTCTTAGATCAGGCACAGGTGCATTGTTAATTTCTTCAAACTCTGTCCCGGCCATGGCAACAAAATGCACCATAAATACCGCAATGCCGAATAGAACTGTTCCAGCGATAATATTCTTATTCTCACGTTCTTTATAGGCCATAAAGATCATGCTTGTGCTGAGGATAATTGATGTTGCAATTGCGACGATAATTCCAATTCCTGAATAAATTGGATGCACCAACTTAATTCCGTACATACCCAAGTAATGCATGGCTAAAATACCGGAGCCAACGATGACACCTGCAATTGTTTTGGTCTGAATTGTGCGCGGCATGAAGTGCATAATTAACAACGCAATACCTACAACTAATATGGCGACCAGCGCGGATGCGAGCGTGATCAGTGCATCATAAAAGAAGGGTACAGGCAGCTTCATGCCGAGCATTGCAACAAAATGCATAGACCAAATTCCGGTGCCCATTGCAATTGCTGCCATGATGACGGCGCGCTTGCGTTCTAACAGATTGAGACCCGATGCACCTTGCATGACACTAAGGCCAGTGAATCCAGCCATCATTGCAACAATCAATGATGCTGAAATCAGCAAATGGTTATGCGACATCTCTAGCACTTGTGACTTTTCTCCCAATTCTCCCGCCTGTGTTTATAAGAAGGCTCATAGCTCATGGTCAACGATATTCTTATTCAAACTATAATAGGGTGATCAAAACACGGTGCAACCTATTGATTTTTGTTGACGTCTTTGGGTTCTAAAACGTGTGGGCAGACGAGTTGGTCATTGTGTAAGGCAATGCAGCGTTTTGTATTGCAATGTTTGCAGTTAATGCCTTTTCAAAAAAATAATGCCGCATTTAAAATAGTAAAACACGGTTCATATTTTAGTTTGATAATTTTTGAAAAAAAGCAATGAAAATAAACTCTTAATTGACTTACTTTTGAGCTTTCATAGGCTGATGGTCTGCTTATCAGAGTATAAAATCCATAAATGTTAACGATAACACTTGACACATGTTACCGATAACGTGAATATATAACCAATGATCTATCGCTATCAATGATGATCATTTGGAGGAAATATTAGGCGGATCAACCTTGTTCGACCCTGATCGTGAAAGCGATTTTTAGGGAACGGTTTACTGATGCCTTTTGGAGGAATAATGACTGATAAAAAACCCATAATCTCGATGCGCGGCATCGTCAAAAGATTTGGTGGTGTTGTTGCGCTCAACAATGTCGATTTGGATGCTTATGCTGGTGAAGTGCTGGCAATTGTTGGTGATAATGGTGCTGGAAAATCTACACTAATCAAAATTTTGACCGGTGTATATCAGCCTACCGAAGGTGATGTTACACTCGATGATAAGCCGCTTGAGATGAACTCACATGCGGATGCGATTGATGTTGGCATTGACGCTGTTTACCAAACTTTGGCTTTGGCGGATCATTTAGACCCAGCATCGAATTTGTTCTTAGGTTCTGAGCTTACCAAAAAGGTGCTTGGCCTCACATTCTTAGACAACAAGAAGATGCGTTCAGAAGCCAAACGAGTTTTGAAAGAGCGCCTTGGCGTAACGCTTCGCAGCATGGATGCAGAAACGTCCAGTCTGTCTGGCGGCCAACGTCAAGCCGTTGCAATTGCACGCGCTGTTTATAATGCCAACCTGCGAGTTCTGGTTATGGATGAGCCAACTGCGGCGCTTGGTCCTCAGGAAACTGCACGAACACTCACATTGATTAAAGCACTTCGCGAACAAGGTTTGGCGGTTATTCTCATTTCTCACTCGCTTGATGATGTGATGGAAGTTTCCGACCGAGTGCATGTCATGCGTCGCGGTCAACGCGCGGGCGTGCTTGTGACCAAAGATACAAACACAGAAGAGATACTCGGCATGATCGTTGGCGCTGCCAGCGAAACGGCTGCTTAAGGTTTAGGGAAGAACAATGAACACGACGACGAACGAAAATTCTGCCCTGACATTTAAAGACAGGCTCGAACCATATTTTGGTTTCATTGGTCCTGTGGCTATGATCATGGCCGTAATTATCTTTATGGGAATTGTGGAGCCTGCACGTTATTTCAGAGCTTCAAATTTAGAAATCATCCTCTTGGATGCTGCACTTTATATGCCAATGGCCATGGCGATGACATTTGTTATCACGCAGCGCGGTATTGATCTCTCTATCGG
>CAJQOR010000323.1 GCA_905479965.1 uncultured Rhizobiaceae group bacterium
CTTCACGGACGTGATCAAATTCCCATCCGCAAAGTAAAACAGAAATATGTGAAAACTGGGATGCGGCGGCATACCTCGTCGCAAGAGTTTGAATTTGAAGGTCGTAATATTGAAATCAGCTTTGTTGCGAAAAAAGGTATCCCAAAATTTACGGTACTTTTCATTCACGGAGCAAAGGGTGACCGTCGTCTTGGGATGAAAGATTACACTTTTGGTGGCAATTTCAATCGTCTTAAAAATATTGCGCTTCAGAACAACGGGCTTTACCTCACACAAACAGTCAGAGAGTTCTCTAAAGAGGGCGTCGAAGATGCAAGAGCTCTTGTGCGTTATCTGTATGATGTGAAGAAAACGCGTAATATAATTATTGTTTGTGCGTCTATGGGGGGGCAGATTTGTAATAAAATGGCGCATAACGACAGCGATGTTGCGCGGTTGATCGGCATTGTTTTATTGGGTGCAATACCCGATCGCAACTTGCTCAAATCGCATGCGATTACCGTTGGATTACCCATTGTGATTGCCCATGGAAATGACGATGTAGTCTACCCTTGGTCCATTCAAAAAGAGATTTACAGCTCGATCAAACGCCGTGAAGCGCGTTATCCAATCCAGCTTGTTTTGTTTGATACTGGGCGCCATGGTACGCCTATTCGAATGATAGATTGGCGACAGACTTTGAACTGGCTATTTCGACGTTCGTAAAATTCAATCTTTTCGATTAATCGCTTTTTAACTACAAAGCGCGATATCGCGGTATTTATACCTCTCGTTAGCAATATTTCAGTGGGACATTGCTATGTTTCAAGTCACTGTAACTTGGGGCAAAAGTAATGGACGCAAAATCCAACATTAAACACACACCTTTATGTGTCGATTTGGACGGCAGTCTTATTGCAAGCGATACGCTTTGGGAGGGTTTAGCTGCGCTATTGATGCAAAAGCCTTTGATGATCTTTCAAGTTATCGGTTGGTTATTGGCCGGAAAAGCAGTTTTGAAGAAAAATGTTGCCGAACATACAGATCGCACTGGGGAAGATTGGCCAGTGCGAGATGAGGTTGTGGAATATATCGAACTAGCCAAATCCCAAGGTCGCAAGGTCTATCTTGTGACAGGTGCTGCACAAAAAACCGCAGAATCAGTTTCGCATCATTTGGGATTATTTGATGGTGTCTATCACAGCGATGATACGTTAAATCTCACATCAACGCGCAAACGCGATAAGCTCATAGAAGAATTTGGCGATGGTTGTTTTGACTATATCGGTAATAGTTCAGATGATATTGCAGTGTTTGAAAGCGCACGCAGCGGTATTGTTGTTGCCCCTGATCGTGCCGCAAAAAACTGGCAGAAGAAAAGTCAATCAGAAGAGATTTACACAAAGCCTTCTGGCATAAAGACGATTTTAAAAACAATTCGGGTTCATCAATGGCTCAAGAATGTGCTGATCGCGGTTCCTTTATTTTTAAACCACACATTTTTGGATTTTGGAAGTATTACATCAGCTGTTATAGCGTTCTTCTCATTTAGTTTTTTTGCTTCATCAGTTTACATAGTCAACGACCTTTCGGACTTGAAAGCTGATCGCGTGCATCCCAAAAAGCGCAATAGACCTTTGGCGAGTGGCGCGATAACTATCCCAAATGCTGCGATCTTATGGGTTACATTATTATCTGCATCAGTATTATTGGCGTCGTTTTTACCGATTGAGTTTTTATACGTCATGATTATTTATGCGATGATCACGACCGCCTATACATTTGTGCTTAAGCGGAAATTGCTCGTTGATGTCTTTACGCTCGCTAGTCTTTACACAATCCGCATCGTTGCTGGCGCGTTTGCGACATATAGTGGGTTGTCGTTTTGGCTGCTGGCATTCTCCATTTTCTTCTTCCTTTCGCTCGCATTGGTTAAGCGTTATGTCGAATTATCAGAGGGGGAAAAACAAGATGGTAGCAAACTTCTAGGTCGCGGTTATTACGGCATGGATACATCCATGCTGGCGCAAGGCGGGGTGTCATCTGCATTTACGTCTGCAATGGTTTTGGCGCTATATATAAACAGCCCTGAATTTAGCAAAATGTATGACAATCCATGGGTCTTATGGCCACTTGTTCCGCTCATTTTGTACATGCTTTTGCGGATCTGGCTTTTGGCAGGACGGGGTCAAGTACACGAAGATCCGGTTGTGTTTATTATGCGTGATTGGCGCAGCCAGCTGACGATGATTGCTGGGGGTTTGCTAATTTTTGGAGCGATGTTGTAAAATGCATGCCCATGATCACGATAACGATCTTCAGTCTTGGGGACGGGTTGAACGGCTTAACCGCAAGATGATCTCCAGCGAAGAATTGCAAAAGACCAGCGCGCATGTCTTGCCATTTGGCAATGGGCGGTCATATGGCGATACCTGCCATAATGATGAAGGTGTTTTGCTTAATACCAGATCTGATGCGCAAATTCATAAATTTGATCCCGAGACAGGTGTGCTTGATGCTGATGCAGGTGTGTTGCTGGTCGACGTTCTTCGTTGCGTGATCCCGCATGGTTTCTTTTTGGAAGTAACGCCAGGAACGTCCTACATTACATTGGGTGGTGCAATTGCCAATGATGTTCACGGCAAGAATCATCATGTGCGTGGTACATTTAGCCATTGTGTTCAATCGTTTACGCTTATCAGATCAGATTTTGATTCATTGTTGAATTGCTCACGCAAAGAAAACTCAGAGCTTTTTGCCGCCACAATTGGCGGTATGGGATTAACTGGATTAATCCAACACGTATCAATTAAGTTGATGAAAGTATCATCGCCAGACATTCAGCAAAAGTCGATTCGTTTCAATAATTTGGATCAGTATTTTGATATTTGCGATGAAATAGATAATGCACATGAATACTCAGTTGCATGGATTGATCAGCTTACAAAAGGTGCTAATTTCGGGCGCGGTATTTTAATGGCTGGAGACCATGCAGGTTTAGATGAGGGCAATGATAAAGGCGAGAGCGCGCGTGATTTTGCATTGCCTGAAAAGGCAAAATTGGTTGTGCCATTTACACCGCCGTTAAACCTTATCAACAAGCTCAGCCTTACCGCATTTAATGCTGCGTATTTTCATAAAGCAAAAGCTGGTACGCATGAGAGTATTGCTAAGTGGCAGAGCTATTTTTACCCATTAGATGCTATTTCAGGCTGGAACAAACTTTACGGGCCAAAAGGGCTTTTTCAGCACCAGTCGGTTTATCCGCTTGCGGATGGACGCGAAACTACGATCAAACTTTTAGATTGCGCTAAGCGTCATAACCACGCTTCTTTTTTGACCGTATTAAAGAGATTTGGCGCAATGAATTCCTCGGGCATATTCTCGTTTCCGCGGGAAGGGTTTACGCTGACGTTAGATTTTGCCAATCAAGGCGCGTGCACTCTTAAATTTTTGCGCGAACTTGATGACATCACAATGAGCGCTGGCGGAGCAGTTAATCCTTATAAAGATCAACGGATGGCACCTGATGTGTTTGAAGCTTCATTTCCAAACTGGAGGAGCTTAGAAGCGCATCGTGACCCCAAATTTATGTCTAATTTTTGGCAACGTACAGCCATGCAATTAAACGCATGTGTTTTAAAATGAAACTAGATAAAATTTTAGATAAATTGTTGCGCGCTGCTGAACGTGAATTTCATTTATTCTTGATAAAGATGGATCAGAACGAATTTTTCGGGGCTAAAAAATGAAGTTTATTTGGTTTATTCTATTCACAGTTCTTACCAATGCCGCAGCGCAACTCATGCTTAAACAAGGCATGACAATGGTTGGTCCTTTGAATATTACCGCGGAAAACGCAATTCTCCGCATCTTTCAAATTCTATTCCAACCTTGGGTATTTGCAGGGCTTGTTGTCTTTGTCATCTCAATGGTCTCGCACTTATACGTGCTTACCAAAGTAGAATTATCTTTTGCCTATCCATTCATATCACTGGCTTTTGTCACGGTGACTGTGTTTGCAGTGTTGTTTTTCGGGGAAGAAATCAACCAGTGGCGTATTTTAGGTATTGCTCTGATTTGTTTAGGGACATTTTTTGTCGCCAAATCGGACACTTCAAACAAACAATCGCACATGAGGTGATTGAAGAAAATCAAATCGGGTTGAACCCGGATGCTGCAGGAAGGTCGTAATCATGAAGCATATTATTTTTGGTGGGGATGGCTTTGTAGGCTCTCATTTAGCGCCAAAATTACTGGAAGACGGACAAGAAGTTGTTGTTGTTGATGTTAAAAACAGCGGTCACCAACATTACAGCGATGTACAGCACGTTGAACTTGATATCACTCAAGAAGATCAGTTTTCCAAATTGAAAATTAATGCCGACGACGTTGTCTACAATATGGCGGCAACGATGTTGTCACCATTGCAGATCCGTGCAAAACGCTATGATTTTTTCTGGCCTGTGAATTTCCATGGTGCAGGGAACATCATGAAATCAATGGATAAAGCTGGCGCTTCAAAATTTGTTCAGTTCACCACTGATATGGTTTATGGCCACACTGTTGTTAGTCCGCAAACGGAAGATCATCCAATTGCGCCGCTTGGCGAATATGGTGCATCGAAATGGGCAACCGAGCAAACGTGTCACGATTGGCGTGAAAAAGGTATGGATATTTCGATTT
>CAJQOR010000324.1 GCA_905479965.1 uncultured Rhizobiaceae group bacterium
CAAATCTCAATCGCCAGAAACACTTGATGAAATCAAAGTTGCCAAAAAGCTTGAAGCCATACGCGCTGAATATGGTATAAAACACGGAAATGAACTCAAAGACATTTCCTTCGATACGATTTCAGGTTCTGGGCCAAACGCGGCAATTATCCATTATAGGGTAGACGAAGACAGCAACAGGAGCTTAAAAAGCGGTGAAATGATCCTTGTTGATTCAGGTGGCCAATATGAATGTGGCACAACAGATATTACCCGCACAATGAGCTTGGGCAATGTGCCCCAAGAGCAAAAGAAGTTCTTCACATTAGTGCTGATGGGTATGATCGACATTTCACTCCTGCGTTTTCCAAAAGGAACGCGCGGCGTTGATATCGATGCTTTTGCGCGCGCTGCATTATGGAAACATGGCGTTGATTATGCCCATGGGACAGGCCATGGGGTCGGAAGTTACCTCGCTGTTCACGAAGGGCCACAAAATATCTCAAGGCGCTCTATGGTAGAATATCAAACTGGTATGATTGTATCTAATGAACCGGGATATTACCGAGATGGAGAATTTGGCATTCGTATAGAAAACCTCGTTTCTATCCATGAGCCGCGTTCTATTGAACTTGGCGAGATAAAAATGTTGGGATTTGAGACTTTAACGCTCTGCCCGATCGACAAAGAATTGATCTTAAGCGAATTGATGACGAACGAACAAATTGCCTGGCTTGATCAATATCACGCGCGCGTCCGTGATGAACTCACTCAATATATCGATGACGCTGAGACTTTGACATGGCTTGATGCTCAAACAAGCCCCCTTGAGCGCAATTAAAGACCAATTAACCGAAGCGCGATAATCATCACCCATCCAAGGAAAAACACTTTCATCATCGACATTTTAAATGACGCAATAACAGCAACGACGATTGTTATAACTTCAGCCCAGCCCCCTGTTAAAACAGCAGGTACAACAATGGCTGTAACGACAGCCGCGGGCACAGCGTTGAGCCCAGCTTCAACCCGCGGATGAATAGTCTCAAACCGTGACAAGATCAAATGTCCTGAAACACGTGTGAAATACGTAATAATTGCAGCAAAGATAATGATCCAAACATTATCCGATAGTCCTAAAAAGTCACCCATCATGATTTTGGTTCCTTTCTATAACGTGCTGGCCAACAAGCGGCGATCAGAATACCAAACACAGCGCCAACACTGACATGCCAAGGCGAGCCTAAAGTCAAATAGGCAATAGAAGACGTTAAAGCGCTGCTCGCGACCACTGGTACAAACAGAGAGCGTCCACGAAAAGACATCAAAAGCGCAAGAAAATAAATCGAAAGCAAGAAGGTGATGCCAAGCGCTTCGGTATTGGTGATTAAACTGCCAAATACAGCACCAATCCAAGCTTCAATAATCCAAGCAAAATAGAGCGGTAACGCCATTCCCATGTACCAAGCCAAGGTAACTTTGATCCCGCTTTCACCACGCTGCTCACTCGAAGCAAATTGCGGATCTGTCATAAAAAAGAATGCCAATGCTTGATGCGATTTTGGCATATGATCGAAATAACGTCCAAGCGTCGCGGAATATAAAACGTGACGGAAATTGACGGCAAAAATAGAGAGCAGTATCAACCACGGCGCAATGTCTTGACCAAAGAGCTCTATACCAACCATTTGACTTGCACCGGCAAACACAATCGCGCTCATGAAAACAGCTTCTGAAATAGTTAGACCATTTTCAATGGCAAGAGTGCCGAACAGCATTCCAAATGGCGCGGCAGCGATGACAACGGGAAACCCGTCTTTCATGCCTTGCATAAATTGTGATGAATTCTCTGACATTGCACCCCCATCCAAAGACAGAGCGCCCCCAACCAAAGACAGGGCGCACCACCATTCAAGGACAGAGCATTGTCACCAAAACAGATAGTAGTCAACTCGTAAAAATACGCCAGTTAGAACCAATAATTGATTACATACGTAACAAGACTAAAGGATATATCATGACGAAAAATGTAACTATTATTGGCGCAAGTGGCGGCATCGGCAATGCCGTGGTTGAACAACTGAGTAAATCAGCAGAGTTTGAGAAAATTCTGGCATGCGGACGATCTGAATTTTCATTCAATTCGCCAAATGTCGAACTTCAAACAATTGATCTAACCGATGAAGCAACCATTGAACGTGCCGCGCAACGCGCCAGTGAACTTGGGCCACAAGATCTAGTTTTCGTCACAACGGGTTTCTTGCACAATAACGATGTTAAGCCCGAAAAAGCCATCCGCGATTTATCTATCGAAGGCTTCGAGCAAAACTTTGCTATTAATACGATCGGACCGGCATTGGTGGCAAAACATTTTCTGCCCGTCATGAGAAAAGATGATAAATCAGTATTTGCATGTCTATCCGCCCGCGTTGGCAGCATCTCAGATAATGGCCTTGGTGGATGGTATGCCTATCGCGCATCAAAAGCGGCTCTAAATATGGTGTTGAAAAACCTAAGCATTGAAGCACAGCGTCGTTATAAGCAAATGATTATTCTTGGTCTTCATCCCGGCACAGTCGACAGCGAGTTATCTAAACCATTTCAGGGCAATGTATCCCAAGAAAAGCTGTTCTCGCCGCAATATTCTGCTCAGAAGCTTTTGGAAGTGATTGATAGTGCGACACCTAAAAATTCAGGAGATATTATTGCGTGGGACGGACAGCGTATCGAATACTAACGAAATTAGTCTCGCCCGATCAGCGTAAACCACTCATCTTCAGTAATCGTTTTGATGCCTAAATCTGACGCTTTTTTAAGCTTTGAACCAGCGCCGGGGCCAGCGACTAGCAAATCAGTTTTCTTCGATATTGAACCGGCAACTTTTGCACCCAATTGTTCAGCCATTGCCTTTGCTTCATCACGAGACATGCGTTCAAGTTTACCCGTAAAAACAACTGTTTGAGCCGCAACTGGACTATCCGTCGAGGGAGCTTCCGCATCTAAGATATTCAATTCAGCAATGAGATCATCAACCATCTTGCGGTTATCATCTCGCCCAAAAAACTGTCGCATTGCATCAACAACCGCAGGGCCAATATCATCAAGAGCAAGTAATTCTTGAAGAGCTGCTTCATCACCATTGGCAATAGATAAAATTGCCTCTTCAAATGATGCCCAGTTTAAATAAGCACCAGCAAGCGTTTTACCGGTTGCTTCTCCAACATGACGTATGCCGAGTGCAAATATGAGCTTTGCCAGCGATATCGAGCGTTTATCTTCGATCGCATCAAACAGCTTTTGTGCAGAAAGATCACCATAACCATCTCGGTTTTTAAGCTTGGTAAAATTGGCAAGATCGCGCTTAGCAAGTGTGAAAATATCGGCAGGTGAATTTATATAAAGATTTTCATCTTGATAAAAATATTCAACCTGTTTTTCCCCAAGCCCATCGATATCAAAGGCTTTACGAGACACAAAATGCTTCAAATGCTCTTTGCGTTGGTAAGGACATGCAAATTCACCTGAGCAGCGACGAATAACACCTGCAGACCCACTTGCCGTTTTTTCCTGAACAACGTCTGATTTTAATTCACAGGGGCATGTTTTGGGAAACTCAAATTCAACAGCATCATCGGGCGATGAAACCACTTCGAGCACTTTTGGGATCACATCCCCTGCCCGTTCGATCTTCACGGTATCGCCAATTTTTACGCCAAGACGTTCCAACTCTTCTGCGTTGTGCAACGTCGCATTGGTGACAACGACCCCACCCACTGTCACAGGTTCTAACCGCGCAACGGGAGTTAATGCACCTGTGCGGCCGACTTGAATATCAATCGCCTTTAAAATGGTAGAGGCTTTTTCAGCCGGAAATTTATGAGCAATGGCCCAACGTGGGCTGCGCGAGATAAAACCAAGCCTTGCTTGCAACGCAAGATCGTCAACTTTATACACCACACCATCAATATCATAAGGAAGCTCCGGGCGCTCCGCTTCAATCTTAGCGTAATGTTGTAAAAGCGCTTCAATATCATCAAATCGCTGCATCAGCGGATTTACCGAAAATCCCCAAGACTTATAAAGCTCAACCATACCCATTTGAGTTGTCGCAGGCATTTCAGGCTGCACGTCACCCCAAGCATAGGCAAAAAACTTAAGTGGTCGAGACGCTGTGATCTTCGCGTCAAGCTGTCTTAATGAGCCTGCGGCGGTATTTCTGGGATTAACATAAATTTGCCGACCAAGCTCGGCCTGCTTTTCATTCAGCGCAAAAAAATCGTCCCGGCGCATATAAACCTCGCCGCGGATCTCCATGACATCAGGAACATTTGCGTTCGTGGGCAATTGCTGAGGTATCTCAGAGATCGTTTTTACATTCCTCGTTACGTTCTCACCAACGGCGCCATCACCACGAGTTGCAGCAGAAACCAGCGTTCCATTCTCATAACGTAGTGACATTGAGAGCCCATCAATCTTGGGCTCGGCTGTTAACGCCACTTTATCGGATGCACCAAGCGATAAGAAACGACGAATGCGGGCAGCAAAATCACGAACATCTTGATCATTAAACGCGTTATCCAACGATAACATCGCGACAATATGTGAAATTTTCGAAAACCCAGAGGCAATCGGCGCACCAACTTTGTTGGACGGTGAACTTTCAAGTTTTAGATGAGGAAACCGTGTCTCAATGTCTAAGTTACGGCGTTTTAATCCATCATACTGCGCATCGGAAATCTCTGGCGCGTCATTGGTGTGATATAACTGATCATGATAGGCCATAACCTTGGCTAAACGCGCAAGTTCCGCAGTCGCTTGTTCTTCTGTTAATGAAGACACATCTATCGTGGATGGATCAGTCATATTCTATCCGTTATTTGCGAGCAATTGAGCAGCAGCAGCCCGTGCTTCATCTGTGATCGTGGCACCTGCCAGCATACGTGCAATTTCTTCTTGGCGGCCATCTAAATCAATAGCTCGCACATTGGTCGACAACATAACGTTATCAGCCTGCGCTTGCGACTTTGAGATCAATAGATGCGTTTTCGCCCGCGCTGCAACTTGTGGTGCATGTGTGACCGAAAGAACCTGTATCGACTGTGACAAGCGCGCCAGACGTTTACCGATCGCGTCAGCAACCGCACCACCCACACCCGTATCAATTTCATCAAACACCAATGTTGGTGCTGAACCTCGGTCTGCAAGCGCGACCTTTAATGCCAATAAAAAACGCGATAATTCGCCGCCTGACGCAACCTTCATAATCGGTCCTGCACGTGTTCCAGGATTTGTGCGCACATGAAACTCAATGAGATCAATGCCGTCCGCACCAGCATTTGCTTCATCGCTTTGAATATCGACAATAAACTCCGCACGCTCAAGCTTAAGTTCCGGCAATTCCGACATCACAGCTTCTGATAATGCGAGCGCTGTGTTTTGCCGCTTTTCAGATAAATGTTTCGCCGCATGTAAGAAATTGGCTTCGCTCGTTTTGACATTCTCTTCAAGCTGGAACAAAAGCGCTTCACCATCATTGATCGCAGCAAGATCAGAAATCATGGTGGCTGCCAGTTCCGGCAAGTTCGCAACCGGTACATTATATTTTCGACTAGCTGCTCTTAGCGCAAAAAGTCGCTCTTCCGTCTCTTCTAATTCGCGTGGATTAAATTCACATTCACGCAATGCAATCTCAACAGCGCTTTGCGCATCCGATAACCCGTCAAGAGCGCTCCCAAGCGCTTCAATGGTATCTTCAAGCAAACCCGGCACTTCTGCATTTTTGCGCTCTAATCTGCGCAGTAACTGGTTAAGAGAGGGAACAGGCGAATGATGACCACTTAATGATTCTTGCGCTTCATTGAAGTCGGTAGCGATCTTTTCCGCCTTCATCATTTTTGAGCGACTTTCTGCGAGTTCATCCTCTTCACCATCTTGGGGTGATAACGTCTCCAACTCATCAACGGAAGCTTTAAGCCAATCAGCCTCGCGCGCTGCTTCCTCAATGCGTTGCCTCTGAGATTTAAGTTCCTTCTCTGCGGCACGATATTTTTGGAATAAACGACCCACGTCTTCACGATGAGTTGTCAGCCCACCAAAGGCGTCTAAAAGTAATTTGTGGGATTGCACATCAACAAGCGCGCGATCATCATGCTGACCATGAATTTCCACAAGATGTGTTCCGAGCGCCTTTAACAGCGAGATGCTGCTTGGCTGATCATTGACAAAGGCGCGCGACCGACCATCAGCATTTTGCACACGCCGGATGATCAAGTCTCCATCATCAGAAATATCGTTTTCTT
>CAJQOR010000325.1 GCA_905479965.1 uncultured Rhizobiaceae group bacterium
CAATGAGATTATCGTTAGGGTCACCATTGAAAAAACTCGCAAACGGGCCGCAAACTTCAAAACGGTCTGTCTCAGCTCGCTGGGCAGTAATACGATCACCAAAATCTGTAAAAGCAACAAGGCTTTCGATAAGATGATAGCCATCTGCGCGCTGCCCCGTCACATGCAGTGCAAGATTAACCTTCCCATGAGCAGTTAAAGATAGGACTGACTTATCCATCAGAGGATGTTGATGCGCTTTCTGTTTTAGTTTCAACCATACCGTCTTTTATCTTTTTCTCAATCGCCGGAATGAGACCTTCATCGAAGTCAGACATATTTAGCAAAGCGCGTTGCCACTGAAAGCGCGCTTCAATTTTACGACCAACTTGCCAATATGCATCGCCCAAATGATCGTTGATTGTAGGATCATTAGGCAATAATTCTACAGCGCGTTCTAATTCCCGCGCCGCACTTTCATATTGTCCCTGACGATAATATGCCCAGCCGAGGGAATCGACGATATATCCACTATTCGGGCGCGCCTCAACAGCTGCACGAATGAGATCCATTCCCTCTTCAAGTTTGATATTCATATCAATCCAAGAATATCCCAAATAATTCATCACATCAGGCTGGTTCGGCGAAAGTTCAAGTGATCTTAAAAACGCGGGCTCAGCCTTTTCCCATTCTTTCAGTCTCTCAAAGCCAATGGCAAGGCGATAAAACATATTCCAGTGTGAACGATTATGGATTGGGCCAACTGCGTTAATACCACGTTCGAAATTCTCAACGACATCTTGGAAGCGTTTCTCGCGCGCTAAAATACGCCCAAGACCTTCGTAGGCACGAACATCTTTCGGGTATTTTTCGATAATTGCACTGATGTGCTCGAGCGCTTCATCAACATCGCCAATATCAGCTAAGTTTAATCCAAGTTGTAACTCAGATAACCGACGCATCGGGGAATTTTCTGGAACCATGCGATATGTTTCAATCGCTTTTTCAGGTTTATCAAGTTGTTCCTGAACATCTGCAAGCAGAACCAAAATTTCCGCATTATCAGGATCAAGTGCGCGTGCAAGCTGAAGATATAAACCAACGATCTCCTGGCTTTGTCCATTGTTTAGAGCTCCAGCAATGGAATAAATCGCATAGGCTGCTCCTTCTTGCGCAGTTTTAACTGGGAACCCGATATCTTCCCCGGCTTGTATACTTTGGCCTAAAGCATCTGCGGGGGAAAAACCTGCGCGAATATTTGGGTTTAAATCAAGTGCTGCAAGCGCTTTATCTTTTTCACCTTCGATTGCGTAGATAGATGCAAGAGATGTGTAACCTAACAAATAAGCATCCGGTGCAACGCGAATGGATTGCTCATCCAAGATCAGATCAGTCAGATGTGCAATAGCAAGTTCTTTATCGCCAACAGCGTAAGCCATTAAACCGGAATTGAGATCCTTGAAATATTTAAACCAAGCAGGACCTTCAAGCGCATCGATCTGCGCTAAGGCTTCATCAGTTTTATTTGCACCAAATTTCGACCATGCAGATAACAAGTCGTTGATCAATTCATCAACGATGATCCGTGGACTGTATTCTAAATATCTATCAGTGCTACTATATTCGCGATTGCGAACAGATTGAATAGCAAGCGCCTGCTCAACGAGTTCAGCGACATCGGCATCATCTTTGAGAGTTTGGGCAATCTCAATTGCATCATCAAACTCACCGGCCAGTAAAAGCGATGAGAATAAACGACGTTTGGCGGTCAAACTTTCAGGATCAAATTCAAGTGCGCGTTTGTAAAAGGCAATCGCCTGTTCAACGTCGTTATCTGAATCGGCAATTTGGCCAGATAAATACGCAGCGGTAAATGTTGGGATACGCTCTGCGTCAATTGTATTGTCTTCGGCCGTTACCGCTTCTTTATGACTGTCGGCTTGAAGGTGATTAACCGAAATGAGCGTAGTAAGCGAAACGGTCGATAACAGCAGACCAGTAGATAAAATACAAGATAGTAACCGATTGCGCATGAAAGACCCTTTAACCCATTTGATTCGCCCATCCTCCAGCTGATGGTCAACTATCATTATGCACAAAAAAAGGCGATTTACATATAAATTTTCTGTGGGTTATGAATTTGTGCAAAATTGGCAAAAATCTTTTAATCAGAATGATTTAATTCACGCGGGCCAGGCAAAAATCCACCACTTCTAGAAGCGCAGCTTTCTCTGGCGATGATGGTAGTGGCGCCAATGCATCGCGTGCCATTGCACTGTAATGCTCTGCACGTGCAATGGTGTCTTCAATGCCAGAATATTTCGCGATCAGATCTGTAGCTTTTGCAAGCGCGTCATCGTCGGCATTACCTTCTTCAATTGCGCTTTTCCAAAATAGTCGTTCGTCATCATCGCCGCGGCGATAAGCTAAAATAACTGGAAGCGTAATTTTACCCTCACGGAAATCGTCACCTGTGTTTTTGCCAAGATTATCTGCAGATCCGCCATAATCGAGCGCATCGTCAATCATCTGGAATGCCAAGCCTAAATTCATGCCGAAAGATTTTAACGCATCGCGTTCAGCTTTTGAGCTTTGTGCAATGATGGGACCAACTTCCGCGGCTGCAGAAAACAGCGCCGCTGTTTTTGCACGGATCACTTGAAGATAATCATCTTCAGTTGTTTCCATGTTTTTTGCGACAGATAATTGCAGCACTTCACCCTCAGCAATAACGCAAGCAGATGTCGATAAGACATCAAGTGCATCAATTGAGCCAACATCTACCATCATTTTAAATGCTTGGCCCAAAAGGAAGTCACCTACAAGTACGCTTGCTTGGTTGCCCCAAATCATCCGAGCTGTTGATTTGCCGCGACGCAAGTCACTTTCATCAACCACATCATCATGCAGCAGGGTGGCTGTGTGCATAAACTCAACACTTGTTGCAAGTTGAACGTGACCATCCCCCTTATATCCAAGCATATTTGCAGCAGCGATCGTGAGCATTGGACGCAAGCGTTTACCACCTGAGGAAATTAGATGCTCTGCCACTTCTGGGATCATCTCAACGTCAGAACCAGCTTTTGACAAGATCAGTTTATTGACTAAATCCATGTCAGACTTCGTCAAATCGACGAGTGGTTTAACGGACGCTTTTGGTTTCTTGTTTTCATCTAGTGAAAT
>CAJQOR010000326.1 GCA_905479965.1 uncultured Rhizobiaceae group bacterium
ACTGACCGTCTTCTTGGATTTCACCAATAAGAACTGGTTTTGCCAAGTGGTGGTTTGGAAGCATTTTTGCCATGCCGCCTGTCAAGTTCGGGAACTCAAGACCATACATTGCAGTACGAACTGCATCAACGTCTGCGCTACCGGCAGCTTCAACAGCTGCTACCCACATGTTAAAGCCAATATAGTGAGCTTCCATTGGATCGTTTGTTACACGCTCTTCACCCATGCGGGCT
Source organism: uncultured Rhizobiaceae group bacterium (assembly GCA_905479965.1). Next base: position 234 of record CAJQOR010000326.1, read on the forward strand.
TTCCAAGCCTCAATAAAGGTAGAGTTTGCGTCTGATTCAGCTGATTGGAAGTAGTTCCATGCAGCCAAGTGACCAACAAGGTTTGATGTATCAAGACCTGATAGCTCTTCTTCACCCACTGAGAATGCAACAACTGGGATATCATCGGCAGAAACGCCAGCAGCAGCTAGTTCTTTGTAGAAACCGATATTTGCATCACCGTTAATTGTTGAGATCACGCCAACTTTTTTACCGTCAGCACCAAGAGCGACAACATCAGCTACGATTTTTGACCAATCAGAATGACCAAATGGTGTATAGTTTACGAAGATATCGCTTTCAGGAATACCTTTGTCCAATAGATATTGGTTCAAGATTTTGTTTGTTGTACGTGGGTAAACATAGTCAGTACCCAATAGCGCAAACTTCTCAACACCTAACTCTTCAAGATAGTAATCAGTTGCTGGGATTGCTTGTTGGTTTGGTGCTGCACCAGTGTAGAAAACGTTCTTCGAAGATTCTTCACCTTAATACTGCACTGGGTAGAACAAAAGACCATTGAGCTCTTCGATCACAGGAAGAACTGATTTACGCGATACTGATGTCCAGTTACCAAAGATAACGTCTGTTTCGTGAACAGTTAGAAGCTCACGTGCTTTTTCAGCAAATAGTGGCCAATCAGAAGCTGGATCAACAACAACCGCTTCAAGCTGCTTGCCTAATACACCACCTTTTTTGTTTTGCTCATCGATCAGCATCAACATTGTATCCTTCAATGTTGTTTCTGAAATAGCCATAGTCCCAGATAGCGAGTGAAGGATACCAACTTTAATAGTCTCATCATCTGCTTGCGCACTGATTGTCAAAGCGCCCGTCGCTATCAATGAAGCCAAAGCTGTCGTTAGTAGTTTTTTTGAAATTCCGTTCATGATGTCTCCTAAGGAATTGATATTGCGTTATTCACTACGCAAGCACCGTGCCAACTTTTGGAGATGTTAAGGAATCCTTAAGATACAGGGTTTCTACTGTTGAAATAAAAGGCAAAACGAAAATCCCTTCCTCGTTTTGCCTAAAATTTAACTCTTAAACTGCAGTTGATTAATTATTAATCATTTAGAAGCTTAGCGAAATATCGCGGTGGCCGGACTGGCAAGATGCGACGAATAACGCTTGTTCTTCTGTCAGTTTCGATTGACCGCGAATGCCGATATTGCCTTTAATCGCATTATGATAAGTTTCCAGCCCTGGTAAGACTGATGCTGTTGCCTGCGCACGCCATTCAACCTGCGCTTCATATTCTTCTAAAGACTTTGCCAGCTCATTCAGGGCTTTTTCTTTGTTGGGAGTTTTAGATCGCAATGCTCGGCGCGCTTTAGATACACCTGACTTCACATCACTAGATCCGGCAATAGCATCAAACTTCTTAGCAAAGTCGGACAATGGATCTACCATATCTGCAGGCTCATTTGCTTCGATCTTTGCGGCTAATCCGTAAAGCTCGTCCTTAACGTCGTTAAAGGCATCCGTTGATTGCAAGATCGACATTGTCTCAACAACAGGATCATATGCAGCCTGACTTGCCTGATAGAACTTACGACGCTCGGAAGTTTCAGCCTTATTCAACGCATTGAAAGTTTCATAAGTCGCATCCCAGCTATTTGGTATCTCAGATTGTAATTCAAGAACTTCAGCATTGATCTCATCGATTTCTGCTCGGATGTCGGCCGCTTGACGTTCTTCACCATCTGGAAGACGGCTCAGAATAGTTTCAATCTCAGCCTTGTGCGCTTCTAATCTACGAATGTTACGCTCGATCAAACGTACGTCATCGTGAATTGGTCGATATGCTGGGGATGCATCAACAACAACGTCGTGGGCGGCCTCTGCACTATCTAGCAGAGCAAAACTCTGTTCAGCACTATCAAAACTTTTTGTCAGATTACTTTGCATCTTCTTTGGCAACATAGAGATGTCGATCTCTTTGACATTACCAATTTGCGCAAGTAGGGCCTGCTTGTTCGATCCTAATTCTTCAATCAGGTACTGATCTACACAATAAGAAAGTTTCGGATTACGTGGCGGAGGTGAGTTTTCCGAAAGCAGTGATACGCGGTTTGGTAAATAGTTTACCAATTGAGGTGCAAATCCTACAATTGCGAGCGCCGATAATTGCAGTGCAATAAATGGTATGACCCCTTTATACATATTGATGGTTTTAACCACCGCAGGCGCAACGCCCCTTAAGTAGAACAAAGCAAAACCAAATGGCGGGGTTAAGAATGAGGTCTGGATATTCAGACCAATCATCACACCCAACCAGACGGCAGTGATATTTGCTTCAGGGTCAGCCAATAAGATAGGCGCAACAATTGGCACAACTACAACGGCGATTTCGATGAAATCAAGGAAGAAGCCAAGAACAAAAATCACCAACATGACGATGAGGAATTTGGTCCAGAAGCCACCTGGAAGACCTTCGAGGAATTCCTTAACCAAATGCTCGCCACCAAAGGCGCGGAATGCAGCTGTCAAAATAGCAGCACCTAGAAGGATGATAAACACAAGAGATGTTGTTTTTGCTGTTTCAATCATTACGCCATGAAGCGTCTCATCAATTTTAATCGCACGCCATCCGCTCCAACAAAGAGCAATGATCAAGCCACCGGCACCAATGACACCTAACGTAATACCGATAACATCATCGGTAGACTTAATGGATTTCACATTTGTATTAAAAAGCGACAAGGTCAACGCTATGACACCCAAAGATAAGATCGCCAAGATAGCGGGATAATATGTATCACGCGAATTTTCTTTAAGGCGATAGCCCGCCATAATTAACGCACCACCGGCACCAATAGCACCTGCTTGGTTCACTGTTGCAACACCACCGATGATTGATCCTAATACCAAGAAGATCAAAAGTAGCGGCGGCACCAAAGTGATAATGACTTTGAACAGAAATTTACGGTCGATGGCTTCGTCAGATTTCACAGGAGGCGCAGCTTTTGGGTTTATAAAAGCATAAACCAATATATAGATCATATATAAGCCAACCAAAACGAGACCAGGAACAAAAGCTCCCAAGAACATTTCGCCTGCACTTGTTGACCCAACATCGAAAATCGACGGCATGGATAGCTCGCCAGTTGCGTCTTTGTAAAGCGCCTTACGGGCGGAACCTGCCTGATCGGCCGCGCTTGATAATTGGTCAGCAAGAATAATGAGAACAATAGACGGCGGAATGATTTGCCCCAGAGTCCCGGAGGCAGAAATTGTACCCGTCGCCAAGCTTTGTGAATAATTATTACGCAGCATTGCTGGCAGAGAGATCAAACCCATTGCAACAACTGTCGCGCCCACAATACCCGTTGTTGCCGCCAATAGCGCACCCACAAATACAACTGAAATACCTAAACCGCCCGGCACAGGTCCGAATAAACGCGCCATGGTGATCAATAGATCCTCAGCAATTTTCGAACGCTGAAGCATAATTCCCATAAAGATGAACAAAGGAATGGCGATCAGGGTGTCTCGTTCGGGCTCCCAATAAACCCCACGAAGGTTGGTCACCCCCGCACTTAGCCACTGACTTGGCCCGCCTTGGGCGAAGAATATGTCCGTATCGCCAAACATCAGATAACCAATGCCTGCGGCCAATAAGATTGTAATGATCGATGAACCTGGCAATGCAAAGGCAACCGGATACCCAGAGCCAAGGGCAAATGCCATCAAAACAACGAGTAGAAGAAGAAAAAACAGTTCCATATTCGTGAGCCTTTATCGATCAGCTTTTAGAAATTTTGATTTGGCAAACATATTAATGTGCGCCCGCGGCTGCGGGTTCATGTTTGCCAGGTTCGCCGCGAATGTCGGCAACTGCGCCAAACAGATAGGAGACAAACTGGATCATCATTGAAATGGCAAATACACCCAAAAATGCTGCCATAAGATATTTCACATAAAGACCAAAGCCTGACTGCGAAACTTCGAAATTAAAGAGCGGCGAGTTGATGATGGATGCTTTGTTGCCCATGCCCATGATTAAGATCACCCAGCACATCGCCATGCCCATCAACACAGTACCCACCGCATTTACATAACCTTTAGTCTTTGCCTTGAAACTTGCATAGAACACATCCACGCGTACATGCCCTTCTTCGAGCAACGTATAAGCACTGGCAAACAAGAAGAGGGCGCCATACCAAAAACGAACCAAATCAGACATAAATGCTTGTTCGTATGAGAAGATGAAGCGAGAGAAAACGATCAATAATTCCGCAACGACAATGAGCAATGCTAGCCAGTGAAACCCTAAGGTTCTGGTAAACATGGCCAAGACAACACCAGCAAATACTAGAGGCATATGCACATAAGGACCACGGAATTGAGCTCGTCCTAGATCTTTTGCAGTTTGTTCGCTGACAAATACGTCCAAGAAACCTTCAATGCGCATGAAGGATATTGCTGCATCAACAAGACCAATGAGCAACACGGCCCAAAATGCAGCGCGAATGAAAAACGTGTTCATTGACGAAACAGTGATGCTGTCTTTGCGCAACGTTGTTTGTGAACATGCTGCAACATATGCAACCGCAACACCAACGAGGAAAGGATACAGTAGTGATTGAAGGGCAGCTGCGCTGATCATGCCATGATCGGCTGCGAAGTTTAAACTCGCGCCTGGCAGGCCCATTCCGTTTGATAAAAAATTATTGATTAGAAATGCGCCCATCATGGCGAGCATCGACCAACCAAACATACGTACCAGTGTCGAATTTCGCGTTGAGAGATTTGTGCTGGCTATTTCTGACATATTTCGTGTCCCTAGAGGCTTACTTTTAAGTACATCGCTCATAAAGTGAAGGGGCAAGAAATGCCCCTTCACATAATCTAAAATTTAATCTGAAACCTATTGGTTTAGAACTGCATTACGTTTTTGTACGTAAGCCATGTCGGACAATGATGTCCATGCACCGAGTTCATCACGTTTTGCAATAAATTGATCGTAAATTTTTGCAGAAAGCGGTGAGTGATCACGAGCTTCTTCGATAACTTCAGCAGCGGCTTCACCGAATGCTTCGTATACATCGTCGTTAAACTCACGCAACTGAACGCCATGATCGTTGATCAAACGGTTTAGGTATTCACCGTTGTTTGCGTTTGTTTCAGCCATTGTACGTGCATTTTCTTCGTTACATGCAGCCTGAATGATCGCTTGATCATTCTTTGACAATGAACTCCAGAATGACGCATTCATACCAAGCGCAAGCTGTGAACCTGGCTCGTGCATTCCAGGCCAGTAGTAGTATTTAGCTGCTTCGTAGAACTTCATGAAGTAATCATTGAACGGGCCAACCCACTCAGTCGCATCGATCGCACCAGACACAAGGTTCTCATAAATCTGACCACCTGGAACAGAAACAGGAGAAGCACCTAGTTTTGACATAACGTCGCCACCAAGACCCGGGATACGCATTTTCAGACCTTTAAGGTC
>CAJQOR010000327.1 GCA_905479965.1 uncultured Rhizobiaceae group bacterium
CAAATTTACAACTTCAAATAGCTAGTCTTTAGGTGGTGAAATAGATGCGTATATTTACACAAGCCTACTGCGCGCGTTGCCCAGATAGATTATCGATAATAGGACAATCTGGTTTATCATCACCATGGCAATTATTCACCAAGGTCATGAGCGTGTTTTTCAAAGATTCAAGCTCTTCGATCTTGCGATCAATTTCAACCAATTTATCATTGGCGATCGCTTTAACATCTCGACTGGATCTATGATCGTCTTCATAAAGAGATAGCAACAATCGGCACTCTTCGATAGTAAAACCCAACCCACGAGCCCGTTGCAAGAAAATCAAACAATGAATATCAGCATCCGAATAATCCCGATATCCATTTTCAAGGCGTTCGGGTTTGACAAGCTCTATGTCTTCATAATATCGAATTGTTTTCACCGAAAGATCTGAAAGTTTGGCAGCTTGTCCAATATTCATTTTTCTTGTCGATCCTCCTCGATTTTATACATCATTTCTAATAGCGCGATTTCTTTTTGCGAAAATCCAATAGACTTAGCTTTTGAAAACATAGCCTCACGACACGAGAGTTTTTCATCACGCGTCGCTTCTTTACCTAGCTTAATGTCGTCTGTTACATTTTTTGTCATTTCACCAATACATAAAGTGATCAACGCGTTAAGGGTCAAGTATAAACAGTTATTTTTCGATCAACGCTTTATCAAGATTAAGTGATCTTAAGCGCAAAGCGTTGGAAATAACGGACACAGATGACAAGCTCATTGCAGCAGCAGCTAGCATCGGAGAGAGTAAAAGCCCAGTTATTGGATATAAAATCCCAGCTGCAATCGGAACACCAATGCTGTTATAGGCAAAGGCAAAGAACAGGTTTTGCTTGATGTTATTGATCGTGGAATTAGATAATATTCGCGCATGAGCGACACCCATAAGATCTCCGTAAAGCAACGTGATGGAAGCGCTTTCCACGGCAACATCTGCGCCAGTTCCCATCGCAATACCAACTTCTGCTGCAGCAAGCGCTGGCGCATCATTAATACCGTCGCCCGCCATTGCAACTTTAAAGCCTTTGCCATGCAACTCATCAATTAGAGCTTTTTTATCTTCGGGAAGAATTTCAGCTCGAATATCTGAAATTCCAAGTCTCGTTGCGACGGCATCCGCTGTCACGCGATTATCACCCGTTGCCATAATGACTTTAATACCAAGATCTGAAATGCGTTGGACGGCATTTTTCGCATTTGATTTGATGGGATCTGAGACTGACAAAAGTCCTGCCAATTCACCTGCGATAGCGACAAACATCACAGTGCTTCCACTTTCTTGAAGCTTATTGGCTTTATCCAATGCATGAGATGTATCAATTTGGTGATCTTCCATCATCGCCATATTCCCAATGGCGATATCTTGCCCATCAGTTTGCGCTTTTACGCCTTTGCCAATAACTGCGGAAAATCCATCAATCGATACAGCCTTGATGCCTTTATCTTGCGCTGCACTGACGATGGCTTCGGCGAGCGGATGTTCAGATGCATGTTCTAAACCTGCCGCAACTTGCAAAATCTTGCCGTCATCAAACTTATCATTTAGAACAACAATCTCATTGAGTTCAGGTTTACCCAATGTCAGCGTACCAGTTTTATCGACAACCAAAACATCAACTTTAGCCATCCGTTCCAGTGATTCCGCATCCTTGATCAAAATGCCTGCCTGAGCACCACGCCCTGTTGCGGTCATGATTGACATCGGTGTTGCCAAACCCAAAGCACACGGACATGCGATGATCAAAACCGAAACAGCGGAGACGATTGCAAATACAAAAGATGGTTCCGGTCCAACAAATAGCCATATGAAAAATGCAATGATTGCAACCAAAACAACAGTCGGCACGAAATAAGACGCAACCTTATCTGCAAGCGCTTGAATGGGCGCACGCGAGCGTTGAGCTGACGCGACCATCGACACAATTTTTGCCAGAACTGTTTCATCACCCACTTTCACGGCTTTAATGATCATTGTGCCATTTTTATTGATTGTTCCACCCGTGACATGATCACCAATCGTTTTCTCAACGGGGATAGCCTCACCTGTCATCATGCTTTCATCAATGCTTGATTGACCATCTATAATGATGCCATCGATAGGAATAGCTTCACCGGGACGAACGCGAAGAACATCGCCTTGCATGACATTTTCAAGTGGCGCATCATATTCCTCCCCGCTCTCAAGCACACGCCGCGCTGTTTTAGGCGACAAGTCAAGCAATGCTTTAATCGCGTCTCCTGTTCGCTCACGCGCACGCAACTCTAAAACCTGTCCAACAAATACAAGCGCGATAATGACCACGGAAGCTTCAAAATAAACCGGCAAATACCCCCCTTGCATTTGCAAACCATCTGGAAACAGATTTGGGAAAAACGTCGCTATAGTGGAATAAAGATAAGCCGACCCGACACCGATCATTATCAGTGTCCACATGTTTAAATTCCATGTTTTAATCGAGGTTAAACCACGGGCAAAAAACGGAAATGCCGCCCATAACACCACAGGTGTTGCGAGTAAGAACTCCAGATAGACAGAATTTTGCTCACCCAACCATTGGCGAATGGGTAGGCCAAGCATTGGGCCCATTGTCAGTATCATTAAGGGGATCGCTGCAAAAATGCTCAGCCACAAACGTTTGGTGAAATCAATCAACTCATGATTAGGCCCGTCAGATATTCCATCCGCAGGTTCAAGCGCCATGCCGCAAATCGGACATGTACCAGGTCCCTCCTGCACGATCTCTGGATCCATGGGACAGGTATATATTGCGTTTTTGGGAGCCGATAAAGATTGCTTGGCTTTGTTGCCAGAAAGGTAGAAATAGGGGTCGGCGCCAAATTTATCGTGGCAGCTTGGATTACAAAAATGAAACTCATCACCGTGATACTTAAGCGAAGGTTTATTATTTCCAAGCTTGACCGTCATACCACAAACAGGGTCTTTCACGGCTCCATCAACAGCAGTCGTTGCAGCTTCAAAAAGCTCCGCAACAGTTTGCGAAACCTCAGCTGGTATGTGATTACCGCCACAACATTTATCTTCGGATGGGTTTGTGTCTGTCATGTCTTAATATCCTGTTTGCGAACCCACTATAAGGGTTACAGTGACTGGAAGGTCAAGAAGATTTTAGGGCACTTAATCCAGTAAGATATTAAATCGCTCGCGAATTTTTTGGTCCGCATCAAATGTTAAATATTCTGGCTGATGGCTATCTAAAATCGATCGTACTTTTTGCTTTGCAGCGGACCAAGCGTCAATTCGTCCATTTTCTGCCCAACTGCGTGGGTCATCTCGGTTCGCAATTTGAGGATAATAATAATCTCTCTGCATTGCATCCATTGTGTGAGACCCACCTAAAAAATGCCCCTCGCCATAAACTGCTTCTTTGATCGCTTCAAACCCAAGCGTTTCCTCATTCACCTCAATACCGCGTATCGTGCGATGTATATGGCTTAGCATCTCATTATCGAGCACAAACGCCTCAAATGAGGCGCCAAGTAAGCTCGCCATCATGCCTGAGCTTTCATAGACCATATTCGCACCTGAAAGTCCCGCGGCCAATGCGCTCAAAGCCTTCTCAGCACCCATTTGCGCATCCACTGATTTGGCGTCACTCATAGAGGATGCCACACCCGATGGAAGGCCAAGATAGTTAGAAATTTGCGCGGCAGCGGCATTCATAACCGTAATCTCACCACCGCCGCCACAAAACGCACCAGTTCGCAAATCAATCACCAATGGCCAGTTTGAAAAGATCATCGGATATCCGGGTTCAAGCAGATTTACAAGCGCAAGACCTGCGAGCGTTTCAGCCGTTGTTTGCGCAAGCATTCCTGCAAGAGTAGCCGGAGCTGTTGCACCCGACTGCGCAGCAATAATTGAATTGATCGGAACGCCGCGTTTAATACATGCCATTGTCACATCAACAGCATCTTCGCCATAACGCAGTGGCGATATCACCGGAGAAATATGCGCCTTGCAAAAAGGCCGTTTAGCAAACGCACCTTCGCCGCCCATCGCAATATCAAACATATCAATAATCGGATCTACACTTGATCCAAGGGTAAAACTTGTGCCCACGGGTTTGGTCGTACCACGCAATAAGGCGTATGCTGTATTAATATCTAAATCAAAATTA
>CAJQOR010000328.1 GCA_905479965.1 uncultured Rhizobiaceae group bacterium
ATTATTTCAAGCTCGCAGAAACTGCTCAAGGAACAACTTTATTGCGCCATGGTGAGAACTTCACAGGTATTTTGGCCTACCCATTGCTTGCCTTAATTCGCAAAGATACTGAAAATGGCTTCAAAGTGATGAATGATGCACTAAAGGCGCGCGCAGAAACAAACAATTAAGTTTCAATCAGCTCAGAGGGATCTCGGCCAGTTTATCTTCTCGGGCTGTTGCTGTTTTAAAATAACTAAGAAAAAACCAATGAACGCAATGAATTTAACGCTAAACTCACTTCTGGAAATTGCCGTTAAAGCGCGACATCCTATTTTTTCTATTTCCCGAAATAACAAATCAGAATGACCTGAAAGTAAACGCACAATACGAGATGTCTTACGTGCTAATAAGGCACCTAAATGAATACATACGGCTGTTTATCAAGGATAATTTCAAGGCTTGAAAACTATGTAGAATCGATGGGTCTAAATATGGCGGAGAGGAAGGGAATACCTAATTTTTCTTCTATATAATTGATATTATTGTATTATTTAGATTGGTGTAGTTCCCATTGTAGTGCCGACTTTGATTCACTTTATCATCTGAACTGGGATGGAATTCCAATCATCCACTAGAAATGAACTGCAGTTACTGATCATGTCTGGCCAATCTAATCAAATCAGCCAACTCTGAGTATCTTACAGATGTTCTCTTTGCTCCAAACAACGCCGCGTATCTCGAAGCTACTTCCATAAAGTGCGGAGCTAACTTGGGTGAGAATATTGCTTTAAATAACGCAAAATACGTGACCCCGATAACGTTCAATGCGAAAAGTGTATCTGAGGAGATTTGTGTAAAAGAGAAATTAATCAAGATAAATCCGACTAAATTACCGACAATTAGGGTTAAACCAAATAAAGTATTGATAAGTCGGCCCGCTCTCAAAAATCGGTCAGCGATGCTTTTTGCGCTCATACTTGTGAAGCTAACATTTTCGAGAGCTAAACCAATAGCATCATGACCCAAGGCATAACATGGAATTTCCTTCTTACTAACCCTATTGAAAACTGGGAATTCTCTTAATACTCTATACTTCTCAGATGTTAGTACCCTAAATCCATCATTTGCAGGAATTTTAATAAGTCTAGCAGAAACCTCATCTGCTAGCTCATTGGTGGTTTTAACCTCTGTGGTTACGGTCCCATCAATCTGTTTCCTCGACAAACTATCTAGAACTACTTTCCATCTTTGGCACTCAATGTCGACTTCCTCCTTATTCAATTCGGTATCCGAATAAATGGTCTCGATAGCTTCAGTTACATGTTCAGCTAACTGTCCAGAAAGGCCACCAAGCTCTCTATATTCCTTCAAAGTAATTTTGTTAGAGCCCCTCTTCTCTCTAACTAGTTTATAAAGGCGGTTACAAACAATTTGCATCACCGGAAGAACACCTCCAGCGGGTACAGAATCCACCAACTCTTTGGCGATCAGCAATGGTAATTTGTCAGAATATTTGAATTTATAAGTATCAAAGGGTGCTCCGTACCCATCGACAGGTTTCGTCAATGTAGGTCTTTTTATTGATTCGACAATTTGTGAAACTGAAAATTCACTAAGAAAATAATGCGTGACACCATCTGTAGTAAGAAGGCTTTTCCTCAAGTTATCAAAAAGGCGACCAAAATACTCAGTACGAATAGCTAAAATAATTTTCATATCGGTTTTGCGATCAATAAATGCATCCATAAATAACATGAATTGTTCCCGCAATTTTTTTCCTACTGGTCCCGGTCGAAGAGTGAAAAGCTCTTCCATTTGATCGATAATCAGAACTAGTGTTCCCGGTATAGATCGCGCCATCATTGAAAGTGATTTAACCAAGATGTCAGGATCATCACTAACTAACTCAATAAACTCTTCAACATCATTGATTTCTGTTGGAATGCAGTTCCGTAGGCTAATTTTATTAACGCCAACGGGTGAATTGACTTCAATCGTAGCATCTAATGAGAGATTGAAGACTAGTTCAGCGAGTTGACTTAACGGATCGCTGCTAGATCTAACGAAAAGAGCTGTCGAATTTTCCTTTCCTCCCCGTACAAAAGAATAACCTCGCTCTCTCTTTTCCATCATTGGAATTAAACCAGCTCTCAGAAATGATGATTTTCCACAGCCAGTAGTCCCATGAAGAAGTAAGATAGAATTTTTTGCGTTGTTTATTAGTTCGAGACAATCAAAGACATCTTCATCTCTACCGGAAAAAATAGGAATATCTCTTGGGCCGTAGTAGTTCAGACCTTTATATGGAAATTCGGGCCAACCATCAAATTGGATATGGTTTTCTTCTCCACTAATTTTCATATTACTTGACCTCCTGCAGGTCCATTGCAAAAATTATCTTCTTGCGTCCAACTCTCAGACAATGTTGTCGGCTGAGCTTGGAAATGTGCATGTGCATAAACACCATATACCAAGCTCATTGGCCAGTTCTGCAGCCGCAGAGCGGACATTGCTTCATATAGCGGCCATCCTGTTTCATATAAACATTCCAGTAACGCGTTCCCAAATCTTAACGCATATACGATTGGTATATCAGTTTCTGTACCAATAAACCCGCAGTGGCCCGGCATGCTAGTGGCTTCAATGAAACCCTTCGTTTCGGCACCAACAGCGGTAGAACAACCATTTAGTATGGTTAAGGCCGAACTATTTTTAGCCCCTTCTTTAAACCTTAAATTTCTCTTGAAGCCTTTTATGTCGATAGACTCCGTGTCATTTAGTGCGATCTGCGATCCGTTCGCATGCGAATAAAAATAAAGTATTCGATTTTGACTTGAACAAGTCTCCCAAGTTTTTTGCAACTGTGACAGGCTGGATGTTGGTGGCTCTTGCCATTTGATGCGTGCTTTGATGCGTTCAAGCTCGTCAGACGGGATGTGTGCGGCATTACTTTCAATCTCCACCCGATCACAAATAGGTATAAGATCACAAAATTTATCATCACTTCTGGTATCTGATATTCTCGGACTGATCATTCTTGACTGACAAGTGACTTGGAATTTTTTACACCAAAAAGAGTTGTAACCCTCATCATCTATTTCAGCATCTGACAACTCTGATGGATTCCCGTCGAATATCAAATGCCATGGAACATGAATGAAACCATCCACTACAAATACTATTCTGATATCCTCCGTGAAATTTGCAATCCATTCAAGAATAACTTCAGGGTCTTCAATACTGCCATGATCTTTGTAGAACAAAGCATCGAATAACTTTCTACCGTTGACTGCTATTTCGTTAATTATTCTTTCTTGATTATGGAACTCACAATTCATGCCATCTTCTACTAGGTGCCGCAAAGACATACGCAGTTCGTTGGCATAACCATTAATCATGTCAGAATCTATTAGATAAGGGCTAAACTGCAGCTCTCCATCATCCCAAACGACTTTGAACTTGCCTCCATCAACATTAGTTATTGATGCCCGGATTACCTTTCGAGCTGAATCTAACCTATATTCCATTACCATTTCGCCACGTTTTAAGCTGTACTAGATCAGGCAGTGATGTCAGCACTTCCGCGTATTTCAAATCAAATGGAAAATTTTCGATGGCGTCTTCCTTTAACAGGTCCCAATTTGAAAATTTTGCACTTGAATCGCTCTTAAGATAGCGTGTCCAACTCCCAGTATTTACATAATTGGTCCCGCCGGGATGGTCTTGTGGAGTGTGTGTATGTCCCATAATTACGGGACCTTTTGAGTTTTCACTTATGATGGACCTTGCACCAGAGACTAGTTCCTCATTTTCGTCTACAAAGTAACTCTGTCCCAACTTCAATGTACCATTTTTTCCGCCTATAGAGAGTAATTTATCGTGTTTGATGTCCAATAAATCTGAGACCTCGGTACTTTCCGCTATCGCCTGCATGACGAGGTTCGCTGTTTCTTCTTCCTTCAGCAACATTGATATGGGGGCGGGCTTTAGTTTGACAAACGTACGAACACTTTTATCAAATTGTTTTTTTTTGCTCTGCATTCAGTAAATCGTAAATACCCAAAAGGTATTCGGATGCTGATAGTTGATCTTCTCCTGATATACCCATTAAATCCGATGGTGTTTTAAACGCACTGCCACCCAAGAACTTAAGCATTCCCCAGATTGAAGCAGCTGCCTTTACAACCCCATACTGAGGACTAAAGGCAGACATCCCGAAAGACTTTACAAAGCGGCTAAAAGGCTTAACGTTGTCAACAAATGGATAGTTACGATCTAAACCGTTTATATATTTATTTAAGAAGCGTGTCCCTATGCATTGAGTTATAACTGAATCTGGTGTTTTGGGTATTTGAAGGTTGGCGGCGTATCTGGTTGAATTGTTGTTGAAGACGACAA
>CAJQOR010000329.1 GCA_905479965.1 uncultured Rhizobiaceae group bacterium
ATGGTCAGAACGGGTCCAAATACGCTGGTTAAACTCAAGTGGCAAATCAATGCCAGTGTTTCGCCCTGCTACCGGGCGTTCGCGTAATTTTACTCTCAGGGGGTTAATGCCTCATTAACCATGGAATAAAAGTCATGAGAGGTATTTTGGTCGAAAATTAAATACCAGCTTGCTTGGTAAGTGTTTGTTCTGAATACAAGTTTCCAGCCATTTCGACGCCTATATATTTTCTAAAATATGCAAGATTGAGTTTTGCAAACTCATTTATCAAGGTGCGTAATGTCGGTCTGTCTTTATACCAGTTCTTTGTCTTCACTTCTGAGTTCATGACGGGATATGCGACAAGTTCAATATCTGACGTTGCAGAATATAGCTCTAAAAGACTGCGGCGCATATGATAGTTATTGGTCACGACAATCAGAGTTTTAAAATTCTGCGTTGTTGCCCATTGCGCGATTTCTTTTCCGTTTCCAATGGTATCTTTGGCATCTTTTCCGATATCAATACAGCAATCAAATAGTGCTTTGTCCGCACCTGATACGCGTATAAGCTCGGCATCTGAGATGTTCGGGTTCACGCCGGAAATGAACAATCGATTAGCTTTGCCGTCTTTGAGGAGGTTAACCGCTTCTGTAATACGACTTTTGCCGCCTGTTAAAACAACAATAGCATCTGATTTCTCTGACATTTCAGGTGCTTTTAAATTTGCGACATCTTCAGCAAAACGCACGAACCCACCAATACTGGTACCGATAGCGAGCAACAAGATAAGCGCTATTGGTGTCCAGATCCATCCAACCCAGCTTGATTTGCGCTTTGTTGAAACCTGTTCGTCCTCAGGCGCATCTATCAAAGTGTCCTGATGATTTTCGGTGTTTGTGGTTTGATCAATGCTGTGGTCATTGTTTTCCATACTTATTTGTAACCCCGAAATATGGCAAAGACCAGACCTTTTTATGCTTGTTTTTGGGTATTTAATCGAACGCTAGAAAACATGCATTTGTCGCAAATTTAGGCAAGATCAGAGCGGGCGGGATCAGATCTAACAATATCAATTTCACGGATTGTTTTAATCACCGTTATACGGGTTGTTAAAGCTGTCAATATGGCCACAGTAACGATAATAATCGCGATCCCTAAATATCCAGCGGGTCCCATGGAAAAGCTGCCAAATAGCGCGCTTGCCTGATCGTTAAGCGCTGTAGCCATGCTTGCATCCTGCCAAATGTCTGTGACAAAAAACACAAAGGCTGCCAATCCACCGCCAATTGCGCCACCATAAAACCCTGTGAGCAAAAAGTGCTTTTGGAATTCATTTGCGACAAAGGAGGATTCAGCGCCAACAAAATGCAGCACTTCTATGATCTCGTGATTAACCGACATGGCGCCACGGGTTGCAAAAACAACGGTTAATGTGGTGGCAACAAGCACCAGTGAAAGTAGCCCAACACCAATAAACACGGTGTTTTGTGCCATGCTCACAAGTCGGCCTGCCCATGTGCGGTGGTCATCTAAATAAGCGTTAGGAATTGTATCAGCCAAGGTTTTTCGCATGCTGTCAAAATCAGGTGGATTGTCTTTATCTATTGTGATGATTAACAGCCGTGGAACGGGCAATTCGTCCATATCAAAGCCTTCACCCAGCCATGGTTCCAAAAGTCTTGCCGTGTCTGTTTTATCAACGATCTCTGCGCTTAAAGTGCCAGAGAATTCTAGCGCCAGACTTTTTGCGTCCAAAAGCGCAAGTTCCATATCTCGCCCTTCTTCGGGCTTGATCTGGATTGTGATTTCTTCTGAAATTTGATTTTGCCAGGTTTTAGATGTTTCTTGAATGAGTGTGACAAAGCCAAGCGTCAAACAGGCCAAGAAGGACATGATAATGACAACAACGATGAGTGCTTTGCTTGATAGATTTGCAGGTGGCACAATGGGAGCGGGTGCCTTGAATTGCTGTTTGGCAACCTTTTTAACCTTTGCAACACTTTGTTTGGCTTTATCTATCATAAATGTCGATATGCCCTTCAGATAAAATCATGTGTCTTGCGTCAACTTGCTCCATCAAATTGAGATCGTGTGTTGCGATGAGTACCGCAGTGCCAAGACGATTTAACTCTTTAAATAGTGATAAAAGTCGTAAAGCCATTGGCGGATCAACGTTACCTGTCGGCTCATCAGCAAGCAGAATTTCAGGACGATCGATCAATGCGCGCGCAATTGCTATACGCTGTTTTTCTCCGCCTGATAAAACTTGCGGCCGGACGTGAATGCGTTCACCTAAGCCAACCCATTCGAGCAATTCAACCACATCGGCACGATAGGAGCTTTCCTCTTTGCCGCGAACGCGTAGGGGCAGGGCGACATTTTCATAGGTGGTTAAATGGTTGAGCAGTCTGAAATCTTGGAACACAATGCCAATTCGTCGGCGCAATAATGGCAGTTCATCCCGTGGAATATCAACGACATCTCTGCCAAACATTGAAATGTTGCCGCGTGTTGGGCGCAAAGACATGAAGAGTAGGCGCATGAGCGTTGTTTTGCCCGCGCCAGATGGTCCGGTTAAAAATTGGAATGAGTGTTTTGGAATATCAAAAGTAAGGTCGCGCAAAATTTCTGGACCCATACCATATCTGACGCCAACATTTTCCAATCGAATCAATTTGAAAATCCCTAATTGCTATAGGCTGCTTATAGCTTCAATTGCAGACCCCAGCCAAGTGTTTACGCAAATCTTGGCAGGGTAACTTGCTTAAAAATAGCACTAGCACAGAAGAAATTACCGATCTGTTAACCATATTCATTTACCAAATGTTAAGCGCCAATTTTTGCTTGGTAAAAGTATAATTCTACATAGAGAACTTTTTATGTCAGCGAATGCTCAACCCCATTCTTTAAAACAAAGTACATCTACGATTGGATCTGAAATATTTTCGTCCTTTGAGCGGGATATCGAGGATGCTATTTTTGAAACCATTGTTGAAGATCAAAGTATTTATCGTGCTGAAATAAAAAAGACATACAAAACCCAGAAACCGAATTTTGGTAAATTGAACGGAAATGGATCAATTGCGAGTTCGGTTCCCAAAAAAGGTTTGCATATTTTCTCTAAAGACGCATCGCCTGAACATAAATCACCTGTTGCAAGTCAGCTTATTTTGTCTGCCGCGATTTGTGTATTTACGATTGCAGCCCTGTTGCCGATCGTGTGGATGTTGGAGCGGCCAGATGCTGGTGATCAAATTGCCAATGAAATGAGGCGCTTTTTACCTGATACTTCTTTTGCAACAGGTAGCGTTGAAACAATGCCGGCCATTCCACAAATAACAGATCGCAACGTGCAAAATTTTGATTTTTTGGGCAAGAAAGACCCTGTTGAGTACGATAGGTCCTCATCATTGCACGCGGTGGGTGAAGGTTCTGTGGTTAAAGGCTCTTCTGAAGGTTCTGTTATTTATTTCGGCTCGCAGGACTGATACAAGTCACATTGACTTTAATATCAGATCGAGAGTTAAATTATGGAAGTAGTGCGCGGCAAGAACATTGATGTTCTTTTTTCAGATAAAGAAATTGAAGAAAAAATCGAGCGGATAGCTTCTGAGATTGCTGCTAGTCCAAAAAATGATCTTCTGGTTGTTGCTATCTTAAAAGGCTCTTTTATCTTCGCAGCTGACCTGGTGCGAGCACTTTATCGCGCGGGTCTTGCGCCTGAAGTCGAATTTATCACTTTGTCGAGCTATGGAACTGGCACTGAAGGTAAAGAAGTTAAAATCATCAAAGATATCGATAGCAATGTAACAGGTCGTGATGTGTTGTTGATTGATGACATTTTAGAATCAGGCAATACACTTCGTTTTGCGCGTGATCTTATGTATGA
>CAJQOR010000330.1 GCA_905479965.1 uncultured Rhizobiaceae group bacterium
CACCCTGCAATTCCGCATAACGTCGACCCATTAAGCCTTGAAGTTCAGTGAATTCAAACACGGCTTCTGTTTGCAAATCAGCCTTTGCAAGATATGCCGCGCGCTTAACCTGCGCTAAATCAGCGCCCGTAACAGAGGCAAGTTCTGCAGCTAGTTTTGCAATGCGCTGAACACGTGCACCTTGTGTACCAAGCTTTGCATGGAATGTGACATTTAACCAATCCAGTCGCGCCATTCTTTGGTCGAGCGGTTTGGACATATCAAGATCATAGGCTGAAGCCGATCCTGAAATTTGCGCTAAATCCGGCAAATCCGTTTGGTCCGTCTGCCAGAAATAAAGAGCATCAGATAAACGCGCACGAACAACTTTGCCATTACCATAAGCAATTTCTTTACCGCCATCTGCAGCTTCAATATTGGACGTTAGAATAAAACGATTGGCCAATGCGCCATTAGCGCCTTTGAGTACAAAGCACTTCTGGTTTGTTTTAATGGTGAGGCGGATCACTTCATCGGGGATGGCGAGGAACTCTTCTTTAAATTCACCCATGAGTACAACAGGCCACTCAACCAGCCCAGACACCTCATCCAACAAACCTTCATCTTCAACCAGTTCAAAACCAGATGCAAATGCGAGATTTTGCGCATCCGACTTGATGATCTCTCTGCGACGATCAGCATCTAAAATAACCTTGGCTTTTTCTAGCGCAGTTACATAATCATCAAAACGACGAACTTTGATCTCATCAGGCGCATGAAAACGATGACCATAGGTGATGTTACCGGACTGAATACCTTGTGCCTCAAACGGGATCACAACAGGCTCTTCTGTTTCTGGACCGAATGTGCAGATGATTGATTGTAATGGACGTACCCAACGCATGGCACCCGGTTTTGCCGATGCAGCACCCCAACGCATAGATTTCGGCCATGGGAAGTTTTTAATAATCCCAGGCATCACATCGGCAATAATATCTTCTGCTTTACGACCTGGCTTTTCGATAATGGCGACATAAAACTCACCTTTTTTTGGATCACTCTGTGTCGTCGCTTCCTCAATAGAAGACAGGCCTGCTCCGCGCAAAAAGCCTTGAATTGCTTTTTCAGGTGCATCGATGCGTGGACCTTTTTTCTCTTCGCGAATATCAGCCGATTTGGCCGTTAAACCACGCACATCCAGCGTTAAACGACGCGGTGTCCAATATTCACGTGCCGCTTCATAGGTCAGTCCAGCATCCACCAATGCGCCTGTTACCAGCTTTTTTAGATCACCAGCTGCTTTGCGCTGCATGCGTGCTGGGATTTCTTCGGAACGTAATTCTAATAATAGATCAGGCATTTAAGTGGTACTCAAGTTCATATAAAAAGTGGTTTAGTCGCATAAAAATTAGGTATTTAGGTCCTGCCCGAAGGCTATATCATGATCATCGAGATCTTGAATACCAAATTCGAGAACACCATAGGGTTTCTCATGTAATTTGTAATCTATATCAGCGCCGCTGTTTTGAAACTCTTCATAGATCTTCTTCGCATCGTCCACCCAAAAATAGGCGTTCCACGTCATATCTTTGATTTTCCAATTGGGCACAATTTCATGATCTGCGGGCGCTTGGCTTAACATCATAAAACAGCTATCGCGCCGCAGGATCGCAAAATCGACAGGTTCACCATATGTATTGACATTAAACCCAAGTTTTTCTGTCCAATATTCTATACTTTTGACAATGTCTGACACCAATAAAACGGGTGCTTGATTGATTAGCTTTGCTTTGTCCATGACCTTCACACCAATTGATGAGAAATATTGGATCAGCATGTAGCAAGTGTTGGTAAAGATGTCACGTGCAATCCATCCCACATCATCAGAAGCACAATGGATTTGCGAATCTGTGTAGGTTACAAATCTTTGTGGCTTCCATCACAAAATGGCTGTCCATCTGTCTGCTTACAGCCACAGAAGAATTTGCGCCCCGTTGTTTCGGATGTCCATTTCATTGGCGTAAATTCTGTGCCTTTGTGGCTGCCATCGCAAAAAGGTTGATTGGCAGATTGCCCGCATGTGCACCAAAAATAGTTTTTACCCTCTTCCACTTCCACTGGAATGGGTGATCTTGTTGCGATATGTCCTTTAGCCATGGGGCTCTCCTCGTAGTTTATCTATGTTGGTCAATCATAATTGGATTGCCGTCAGGATCTATTACGGTGAAACTAGCCGGACCGGATGATTTTTCATCCACTTCTTGCAAAATTTTTACCCCTTGCGCCTTCAGTTCTTTCTGAATTTCTCGAATATCAGTGAAATTATCGGTGTTTTGACCATCCGCATCCCAACCTGGATTAAAGGTCATGATGTTTTTGTCAAACATGCCTTGAAATAGGCCGATCACAGCAGATGGGCTTTTCATAATCACCCAACCGTGGTCGGTCTGGTCGTGAAAAATTTCAAACCCAAGTTTTAGATAAAAGGCTTTCGATGCTGTGACATCTTTGACCGCCAAGCTCTGTGAAAAATTGCCAAGATCCATCATACTCTCCCTCACTTAATGAGAGATAAGATAACTCTTCCTAACATGATCGCAAGTAAACTATTCAGCACCACCGGCTTTGGTCAGCAAAAATGCCTCGCCACATTGCCGAGAGAGATTGCGCACGCGAAGGATATAGCTTTGGCGTTCGGTGACGGAAATCACACCTCGTGCATCAAGCAAATTGAAAACATGAGAGGCTTTGATACATTGGTCATAAGCAGGCAACACGCATTTATGCAGCGCACCCTCCTCTGCCGGCGCTCCGGCCTTTAGCAAGGCTTCGCACTCGCCTTCTGCATCTTCAAAATGGCGCAACAACATCTCTGTGTTGGCATATTCAAAGTTATGGCGTGAATATTCTTGTTCAGCCTGTAAGAACACATCACCATAGGTGACTTTTTCGTCGCCTTCACCGCCATTGAAATTTAGATCATAAACATTATCAACACCTTGGACATACATTGCCAAACGCTCAAGACCATAGGTTAATTCACCTGCAACAGGTGAACATTCGATGCCGCAGACCTGTTGAAAATAGGTAAATTGGGAAACTTCCATACCATCGCACCAGCATTCCCAACCCAAACCCCAAGCACCAAGCGTTGGGCTTTCCCAGTCGTCTTCCACAAAGCGCACATCATGCACGAGCGGATCCAATCCGATCGCTTTAAGTGAACCGAGATATAATTCCTGCAAATTGGACGGGTTTGGCTTTAAGATCACCTGATACTGATAATAATGTTGCAAACGATTTGGGTTTTCGCCATAGCGGCCATCTGTCGGACGGCGCGATGGTTGCACATATGCAGCGTTCCATGATTTTGGTCCAAGCGCGCGTAATGTTGTTGCTGGGTGAAATGTCCCTGCGCCCACTTCCATATCGTAAGGCTGCAAAATCACACAGCCATATTCTGCCCAATAATTATGAAGGGTTAGAATGAGACCTTGAAATGATTTTGTCGGGTCAAGATGTTTTGGAACAGA
>CAJQOR010000331.1 GCA_905479965.1 uncultured Rhizobiaceae group bacterium
CTGGACGCTCGCTAATGTTTCAAAATTCTCTAGCGCTAAAGGTGAAAAGATGAGAGCCAGATCTGCTTCGTAGTTTAGCAGTGCCATTTCCGCGTTTTCAGAATCTGCGACCTTTACCTGGAAATCAACACCGGGATAGCGCGATTGATATTTTGAGATCTGCCTGGGCAGGAAATATGGTAGTAATGCCTGCGAACATACGATTGAGACCGTCCCACGTCGTGCGCCCTTTAAATCTTCAATCCGATTTTTCAATTCATCAATTTCAGCTAAATGCTTTTTAAACGTATGGACTGCCAACTCTCCTGCAGGGTTTAGTCTTAAACCTTTCGCATGTCGTTCAAAGAGTGGTGTCCCTAGCTCTTCTTCCAAAAATTGTATGCGTCTGTTCAAAGATGAGGGGGTAATTGACAGTATTTCAGCAGCTTTTCGTACCGATCCAGCACGTGAAATTTCATTTATATATCTATAAATCAATAGGTTGCGCATAAGTGTTGCTTTTTTTGCGTCGATGGTAGGCAAAATTAGCACTATTTCGGCTCACTGTAAATGACTAGTCTCATTTTTAGCATAAAGGTGAATAAATATGAACGAACCAGATCTGTCGGAAATTGAAGAACGAGTCCTCGCGCAAATTACAGAAGAGAAGTGGCTTGATCTCGCAACAGAGCTCATCAAAACCGGGCAACCAAGATCTGGCAACCCGTTGGATCCGGATATGCCTGGTGGTGAGGAAGAAGCGATTGCGATGCTGACCGCAGGTAAACTGGAAGCGCTCGGGATGGATGTGAAAACCTATTCAGCAGTTCCCGGTCGTCCAAATGTTGTCGGCACGCTTAAAGGTTCTGGTGATGGTCCATCGCTGATGATGAATGATCATTTGGATACGTATCCGGTGGTTGATCCAGACAAATGGACTATGACCAAAGGCAGCCCTTATAACGCAACGCGCCATGGTGATCTATTATATGCCAGAGGCACATCTGACACCCGCGGAAATATGGCTTCATGCCTTTTAGCTGTGCAGGCGTTGGTTAAAGAAGGGGTCAAATTTGAAGGTGACTTGCTATATAGTTTTTGTGTTGATGAAGAACGCGATGGAACGTTTGGTTCAATTTACATCACACAAGAATTAGGTATCACTTCTGATTATTCAATCACCGCGGAACCAACCGCATGGGGTGGACCAGTTGAGCCGGATTCAAAGGGAAATTTACCCGATTGGGGCATTAATTTATCAGTCGCCAATTCAGGCCATTGTCTTGTTGAGATTAAACTCACCGGCATAAAGGGGCATATTTGGCGCCCGGATGTGGTTGAAAACCCAATCCTTGAAGCCGCAACATTATTGCCTTCGTTGGCGGGGATGACGTTTACCCATGATGAAGATCCATTTCCAGGTCACACACCACCGTGTACGACCGTTGTGCGTATTCGCGGGGGGCTTGCAGGTGAAATGCAGTTCTCCCCAGATGAATGCACCATAACGCTCGCTGTTGTTGGTATCGTTCCCGGGATGAGCATGGAAAGCGTTTTGAAAGACGTTGACAACCAGGTGCAAAAGGTCATGGCCGGATCAAACCGTATGTCTGCGCAAGTTCAACAAGTTCCTGGATCATTATTTGTTTGCGCAACGCCACCAGTTCCTATGAATGAAGAACCATGTGTTTCGTTGGTTAAAATATCTGAGCGTCTTTTGGGACAAACACCAGAACCAAACCGCAAAAATGCCTTTAATGACACGATCCGCCTTCGAGAAGCCGGTATCAATGCCGTGACCTATGGCCCGGGAGAAGATGGCTGGGCAGCGGACAATGAATGGATTTCCATCACAAAGAGTGTTGCGGCAGCGAAAGTTTATGCACTCACCATCATGGAAATTTTAAAGGTGCATCAAGATGATTAAGTCCTTGCAGGAAAACAAACGCTCCTATTTATTGTCGGCTTTTACTGTTGTCTTATTGTTTGCCGCATGGACATTTGTAACCGCAACAGGGCTTGCAAACGAGTTGTTTTTACCTGGCCCAGTTGCTGTTTGGGACTCTTTTATCAAAGTCGCCACTAAGGGGTATCAAGGTTCAACATTGCTTGAACATGTTGGCTATAGCCTTTGGCGCATATTGGTTGCCTTTGCCATTGCTTGCATCATTGGAATCCCGCTGGGCATTTTAATGGGCGCCTCAAAAGATGCAGCCGCTTTGCTAAATCCACTTATCGAGTTCTACCGTCCCCTTCCTCCGCTTGGTCTTTATACACTTTTAGTTATGTGGCTTGGCATTGGCGAAGAATCTAAACTGGCCTTGCTATTTTTAGCAGCCCTTCCAGGCATCATCATCACCACGGTCCAAGCGGTGAAATCCATTGACGAGGTTTACATCCGCGCGGCTTTGTCACTTGGCGCATCCCGATCGGCGATCTTGCGAGAAGTCTATCTGCCCGCTGCGGGTCCCACCATCATTGCCGGTATGCGGATATCACTTGGGTTTACTTATACGGTTTTGGTTGCCGCTGAAATTGTGGCTGCAACAGCTGGTATTGGTTGGATGATCTGGG
>CAJQOR010000332.1 GCA_905479965.1 uncultured Rhizobiaceae group bacterium
GCTTTAAAGCAAGCTCTGAGGCCGCAAAGAAAACACGAAAGGAAACGCCAGCATTGACCAAAACATAAACGATGATAAATAAACTAGGGTGGGTCAAATCTCGGTGAAAATACCGGGTCAGTTCTCAACGAAAATTAACAGTACTTGGGCGGACAAAATATAAATATCTGTTATCATTGGTGAAATGAGAATAAGAATTACAGAAGATCAAGATTTAAATGAACTCAGCATCACTTTTCAAAAAATACTTGCTTACCTTGAAGACAACGGCGTTTCATCCGTGGAACGCTGCAACCTCTATCTCACACCCTTAAAACCTTCAGGCAGTGAACGAGAGTTACCAGCCACCAAATTGATTGATTTTGAAATCATGCCCGACAAGCCAAAATCTGGCGGCGGGGCAGGGTGCAAACGCTCCTATTCAAAATCAAGATAATACTTGTATTATTTGTACCAAATATGGTACATTTTTCTTATGACTGTTCCAAAGCAATTACCTGCACGATTTTTCGTATCCGACACAGGGCGTATTTATGTGCGGGAATGGATTTTGTCGCTATCGCCAGAAGATCGGAAAATGATTGGCGAAGATATTAAAACGGCGGAGTTTGGCTGGCCGATTGGCATGCCACTATGTCGATCCATATCTAGCATAAAAGGGCTTTGGGAAATTAGAACCAAACTAAGCGGCGGACGAATAGCGCGGGTGTTTTTCTGTGTCTATGAGAGCGAAATGATCTTGCTTCATGGTTTTATCAAGAAAACACAGAAAACCCCAGACAAGGAGCTTGAGACTGCTCGCAAACGAATGAAAGGACTATCCGCATGAGTAACGATGACACAACCAACAGCACTATTGAAACAGGCAAAGCAGGGGCGCTCTTTGATGATTTTCTCAAGGAACAGGGCACCTATGAAGCAACAAGCGAAGTTGCGATCAAGCGCGTTCTGGCGTTTCAGCTTGCAGCAGCCATGAAGGATCAGAAAATCTCCAAGGTTGAAATGGCAAAGCGGCTCGACACCAGCCGTTCACAGCTTGATCGCTTGCTCGATCCTGAGAACGATTCAATTCCTATTGGTACCCTTGCACGGGCGGCAAAGGCTGTTGGGCGTTCTTTAAGCTTGGAATTGGTGTAAAAAATATGACCGTCCCCGCCACGAAAAAACGCACAAGACGGGCGGCTGGGTAATTCACTTTTACCGATGTTCCGAATGGCTGATAAAGTTTCTGGCTTATTGGCAGATTCTATTAGCAGCGCTATCCATGCATCGTTGTACGTGTAATCTCCATGGGCTTTATGATAAATGCAGTAGCTCTTATCTGTTTCGTGTGGATTTTGGCTTCGAGAAGCAGGTCGCGCTTTGAAATATTTCCATGCCTTCGAGTGGTCGTTTGTCGTGAATTTGTTTTTTGTTCCTTTTTGTACACGCTGAACAACCGCTTTGGGTTTGTAGGGAAACAAATGATCGGAAGGCACACGCTTAGCAAGGACAGTGCTTATTTCCTTTCCCTCAGCAGAATCAGGTGTGACAAATTGGAAGTGAGTTTGAGACTTCGAGGCTTCACTTAAAGTGTAAATTACCTGAAATTGAAATTCGATGTCGCGCTGTTGTTCTTCCGTCATACCCTCTATAATGCCTGCATCAAGCGCTTGGATTTCATTGGGAACAGGGTATTTCGCAGTGGTTTCAAGCTGATCTATATTCAATCTTGCAAATTGTAGAGCTAAAGAAAGTTCACTTGCTAGAGAAAGTTCTTCGCCAAACATTTCACAAAGTGTTTTATCAAAATTCAAACAACATGCTTGGAATAGAGGCGACCAGTGGCGATCAGCTAAGCCGAGGATAAGATGCTCAACATCATCACGTAATTTTTTTATCGCCCATAAGTTATTTTTAATGCCTTCTGAGAGTGGGCAATCTCTTTTCTTCAACATTTCTGAAAGCAGAAGTGAACGACCATCATCGCCAATTAAATACACGCCTTTACGGTTATAATATTCATGTAGAAGGTATGTCCACGCGATATTCACAAGCACCAAAAATACTTCTGTTTTGAAATTTAACAATGGATTATTAAATGCTTGAACAGCAAGGGTCATAGCTTCACGCGCCCTTACAAGACGCTCATCATCATAAACATTTAGTCCAGTTTTTGGGTCGAATGATTTTTTCTTTAGCTCAAAAAATGCAACCTCATCATTCGATGCAGATGTTTGTGTTTGATCCTTCTTGATGCCCGTTATGCGACCGCTATTGATTGTTGCGGCTCGACCAATGTTGACCAAAGCCTGAATATCTTGATTGCGCCAACCGTTATTGAGCAATGCCTTTATTACCCTTTTTTCTTCTTTTGTTAGAGTTGTTTCTTTTGATTTTCGTGCCATTGGATCACCCATAAATCATGTAATTCTCGTAATCGTTGTGTGCGATACGCCAAAATCTTTGGCTATCGATCTAGCGCTATCGCCTTCAATAAGGCGTTGCTTTGCAAGTTCTCTTTGATGGCTTGTCAATTTGGGCTTACGGCCAAATTTGGTGCCGTTGGCTTTGGCAATTCCACGGCCATCATTTGCACGTTTGATAATGCGTTCGCGTTCATCTTCTGCAAGCGCAGAGAGAAACGCTAGAATGCCCTTTCCCATGGGGGTAGTCAGATCAAGCCAAGGCTTGTCTAAGACCTTCACAGAAGCCCCACGATCCGCCACACGTTGAATGATGGTTATACCATCCATCATGGAACGGGTTGCACGATCCCATTCAGCGATCACCAGCACGTCATTCGTGCCAAGTGCATCGATAGCCCGTTCAAGTTCGGGACGACCCTTGATGGTCTTTGCTGAAGTTTTTTCACGGAATATTTTATCGACTCTGGCCGCGTTCAACGCGCCAATTTGTCGATCAAGATTTTGATTGCTGGTTGATACCCGCGCATAGCCAATTTTCATGGCTACAGCTTATCAAATCGGCGCAACTTTCGCACCTGATTTATGCACCATTCCAACAGATTGATTTTTCAGGGATTTGGTGAGTGGTGCAAATATCATAATATTTGCACCATTAATTATTAGCCTCACCACGCGTTAAGGCGCGTGGTGAGGTTTGTTTTAATAAGCTCATGCTGCTCGTTGTGAAAAGGAATTGCTCGTAGAGGCATCACTAGTTTTAAACTCCTGCAGCAATGATCTGAGAGCCGCAACTTCGTTGCTTAGAATGTCACTAGAGGCGTTGGTTTCCTCTAACATAGCAGCGCTTTTTTGAGTGCCCTGATCGATAGAATTAACTGCGGAGTTAATTTCCTGTAGCCCACTCGTTTGTTCTTTAGAAGCACGTCCAATCGCTGAAATATGTTCGGAAACTTCATTCACAGACGTCAAGATTTGTTCAAGTGTTTTGCCTGTTTGACCAACCAGTTCAACACCATTTTTAACTTGGTCACCTGACTTAGTGATTAGTTCCTTAATTTCATTGGCTGCAACAGCAGAACGTTGTGCAAGTTCTCTTACCTCCTGCGCAACAACAGCAAAGCCTTTGCCAGCTTCTCCTGCTCGTGCTGCCTCTACACCCGCATTAAGCGCTAGTAAATTTGTTTGGAAAGCAATATCATCGATTACAGTAATGATGCTTGCTATCTGATCAGATGAACCTCTAATTTCATCCATAGCAGAAACAGCATTCCGTACCACTTCGCTTGATTCAGTGGCGGCTTTTTGTGTCTTGCCAACTAACATTTCTGTTTCATCAACTCTTTCAGCTGTCGTTTTTACCGTCGCTGTAATTTCTTCAACTGCCGCCGCTGTTTCTTCAACTGCCGCTGCTTGCTGTTCACCACGACCAGATAAATCGTTAGAGGCAGAACGTATTTCTTGTGTGCCACCTTCGATGTTTTCAGCACTATTACCCACTTGGGTAAGAGCATGCATTAGATCGGATATAGATTTATTAAAGTTAGCTTTAAGCTCAGCATAGGCTTCTGGTAATTCTTCCACAATACGGTATGACAGGTTCTTGTTTGCAATATTGGAAAGCGCTTTGCCAAAAGTGCTCACAACAATCTCCCGTTCAGATGCAATTGCTTCTTCCTGTGAAATTCTGCGAGCTTCTTCAGTCTGTTGTTTTTGTAGGGTTTGCTCTTCAACCAATTGATCATTTTTGATTGCATTATCCTTGAACACTTGTACAGTAGATGCCATAGCACCTATCTCATCCTTACGATTTGCATGAGGTACTTCAATGCTATTGTCACCATCAGCAAGCGAAGACATTGTATTCGTCATTTCAATGACAACTCCACCAATGCTTCTATTAAGAGCCCATCCAAGACCACCAGCCAATACAAGTACGAAAAGACCTCCAGCGACTGATACGAGGTAAGCGAGAGATAAAGTAGAATCTTTTAATGCTGATCGAGTAACTAATAATTCACGTTCTGCCGTTTCAAATTCTGCATGCGAAACGCGAATTGCATCCATCATTTTTTTTCCAGCACCAGAAGCTTCAATGGCTCTGGCTTCATCTAGTGTATCAGGGCTAGCACCAAGAGTTAATTCAGGTTGAACGACTTTACTAAGCCAAGCATCCGAACCCGCTCCTATACGCTTTAGGCGCTCTTGTTGTCCCGGATTGTCAGACGTCAAAGTTAGTAGTGCTTCTAGCTTTTCATCAAAGGTTTTTCGACCTGCATGGTATGGTTCTAAAAAGTTGCTATCGCCAGAGACTAAAAATCCACGAACGCCTGTTTCTTGATCAACAATCGCAGCAATTAACGCTCCGGAGTGATCAAGCACATTGTAAGTGTGGGAATTCCATTTGTCAGCTTCTTTAAGCTGTGCAAATGAGAAGAGAGACACACCGATAACGGTGAGAAATAACAGTAATAAAGAACCAAAGGAAAATAGAAATTTCTTTGACATAGGCAGATTGTTTAACATAACGAAAACCCGATTTAGAAAGCCGACTACATCTGCAAGTTGAATAGTATCAAAGCTGTTCTCATATCAGCACTTTCGTAGAGACTGCTTGCCAAATGTATTATGGTAATTCAGAGTAAATATTATGTTAAAAATAGAACCTTAGATTTAGGATAATATTTTAAGATAGTATTAAGCATGCTTATTTAGTTTTTTCGCTATTGTTAAGCATGACAATATTGGTAGCATGGCCTCGTATCGTTTACTTTCCTTAAGGTATGAGGACAAACGGTAGTGTCGCAAAGTTTACGCTCGGTTCATTTTGAATTTGAGTTATTGTCAAATCTGGTGTTTGAGGCTCTTGGGTCATGCAGCAATCTGGCCTGTTTTGGTTGTTTCAATACCGTCTTTGAATTTAACGCCAGTGATAACTTTGGCGAG
>CAJQOR010000333.1 GCA_905479965.1 uncultured Rhizobiaceae group bacterium
ATGCGGCGCCACGCAAGATGACGGATCGCATTCACCCAGCAACGCGTGTTTTCCAGGCGTTACGTATTTATATCAATGATGAATTGGGGCAGTTGGCTCAGGCGTTGTTAGCGGCTGAAAAAGCACTCAAGCCAGGTGGGCGGCTTGTTGTTGTAACATTTCATTCCTTAGAAGACCGTATTGTTAAAAAGTTTTTCACAGATCGATTTGGTCGAATTTCAGGCTCTCGGCATTTGCCACAAATTGAAGTGCCTGATGCAAGTTTTGAGCAATTGGGTAAAAAGCCAATGATTGCTGCAAGTAAAGGTGAAGCTGAGATTAATCCGCGGGCGCGTTCGGCAAAGCTTCGAGCAGGCATTCGAACAGATGCCCCATGCGGATCTTCTGACATGAAGATTTTTGGTTTGCCAAATCTATATCCACTTAAAAAAGTTGCGAGGTTGGTTTAGATGTTTCGTGCATTTGAAGTTTTGTTGATTGTCGCAGTTCTCGCCGCTACCGCCCATACGTTTTATATCAAACATGAATCTGAAGAGCTGCTCGCTGAAATTCGCAAGCTGGAGACTGAGATTAAAACACATAAAGACACGATTGATCTGCTGGAAGCAGATTGGAGCCTACTTAACCAGCCTGCACGGGTACAAAAGCTCATTGAAGCGTTTCAGGAGCAGTTGCAACTCACGACCACTGAAGCAGATCAAATCGTTCAATATGATGAATTGCCACGCATTAAGCCTGAAGCAGAAATGGAAACAGACGAAATAGCGGATCAAATCATGACAGGTGCGGTTGAGTGATGAGACATAGCGTAATGAAATTATTCTTTCCCAAAAAAGCTAGTGTTACATTGGGTGGTCAGAGCGAAGATATAGCCATTTCATCAAGTCGTGTTTCTGACGCCAATAGAACGGGAAACCGAATTGGTATTGCAATGATCGCCTTTACGCTGATGTGCGTTGTTATTGGTGGTCGATTAGTGCAATACGGCATGAAATCGCCGGAGACAGTTTCATCCATTCTGCCAAGTAATGCATTGCTGGCATCACGTCCGGATTTACAGGATCGCAATGGCGAAATTCTGGCGACTGATATTCGTACAGTTTCGCTTTATGCTGAGCCTCACAAAGTGGTTGATCCTGATGAGGTCGTTGAGCAATTGGCAATTGTTTTGCCAGATCTTGATATTAAGAAAATCTATAGCAAACTATCATCAAAATCTCGCTTCCAGTGGTTGCGCAGGCAGCTGACACCTGGTCAGCAAAGCGAGATCTTATCTCGCGGTATTCCCGGTATTGGGTTTAGACCTGAAAAGCGTCGCTTTTATCCAGGAGGTCCTACCGCATCCCATGTTGTGGGGCATGTGAATATTGATAATGTCGGCATTGCAGGCATGGAGAAATATGTTGATGGTCAAGGGCTTGGCGATCTTGCTAGTGTTGGTTTAACCGTTGACGAAGCACTCGAACCGGTTAAACTTTCCATTGATTTACGTGTTCAGCATGTACTGCGTGATGAGCTATCTGCTGCTATGGATCGTTATCGAGCGATTGCAACAGCGGGTGTTGTTTTGGATATTCACACAGGTGAAGTGATCGCAATGTCCTCACTACCAGATTACAATCCGAACAATCCTGTCGATGCCTTGCAAAAAGACCGTTTAAACCGCATGACAGCTGGTACGTTTGAGATGGGGTCCACGTTTAAAGCCTTTACAACTGCCATGGCGCTTGATTCAGGCCATGTCTCCATGAGCGATAGTTTTGATGCTCGCAAACCTATTCGCATTGGCGGATTCACGATTTCTGATTTTCATGGCAAAAACCGCGTCTTATCGGTCCCTGAAATTTTCATTTATTCATCTAACATCGGAACCGCAAAAATGGCGGATGTGGTTGGGGTAAATGGTCATCAAGAGTTTTTAACGCGCCTGGGTTTGTTGTCTCGAATGCAAACAGAACTTCCCGAGGTTGCAACGCCTAGCCAACCTAAAAAGTGGAAGAAGATTAACTCAGTGACCATTTCATTTGGTCATGGAGTATCGACCACGCCGCTCCAAACAGCTGTTGCAGCTGCGGCGTTGATGAATGGTGGAAAGCTTATCCCACCATCTTTCGTCCCAAGATCACGTGGAGAGGCAGATCAACTTGCTCAACAGGTGGTATCTGGTCAAACAAGTCAGTCAATGCGTGAATTGATGCGTATGAACGTTGAAAAAGGCTCAGGTAGACGTGCTGAAGTTGATGGTTATTGGGTTGGTGGTAAAACAGGGACTGCTGAAAAGGTGGTCAATGGACGCTATTCATCGCAAGTACGGTTTAATGCATTCCTATCTGCGTTTCCAATCAATGACCCCAAATATGTTGTTTTGGTGATCGTGGATGAGCCGAAACCTGAAGAGGGTAAAAAATATGCAACTGCGGGCACAAACGCTGCACCAACAGTGCGCGAAGTTGTTCGCCGCTCTGCTGCGTTATTGGGTGTAAGACCAAAATTTGGGGATGGAGAGGGTGATCGCCTCACATCCTATTAATTGATCTTATTTCGACCGTAAGGTTGTGCTATAGAGATTCGCGAAATACGGTGAATACGGGGATGAAATGAAACTTGGCGATTTAGCTGACCTTGCGGGTATGCACGGCTCCGATTTTTCGGATGGTGATTTGAATATAATGATAGATGGACTTTCCGCAGATAGTCGGAAAATTCAGTCCGGTTTTGTGTTTTTTGCGCTGTCCGGTGATAAAGCAAATGGAGCGCAATTTGTTACAAGTGCTATTAAAAACGGTGCATGCGCAATCGTTTCCGCAAAGGCAATTGCTGACTTAAGCACTGATGTGCCAAATCTTATCGTTGAAAACCCGCGCCTGGTATTAGCCAAAGTCGCCGCTGCGTTTTATAAAACCCAACCGAAAACCATTGTCGCTGTCACGGGAACTGCGGGTAAGACATCTGTTGCTTCATTTGTTCGGCAGATATGGGAAAAAGTTGGACAGCAGGCAGCGATGATCGGGACAACGGGGATTGTCGCGCCTGGCCGTAAAGAATATGGCGCGCTTACCACGCCTGATCCGGTGACTTTGCATTCTTTGATGTCTGAACTTGCAAATGATGGCGTTACACATTGTTCCATGGAAGCATCAAGCCATGGGCTTGATCAATTTCGGCTTGATGGTATTGAGCTGGCGGCTGGTGCATTCACCAATTTAGGCCGCGACCATATGGATTACCATCCAACTGTTGAGCATTATTTCAACGCGAAAATGGCGTTGTTTACTCGTGTGCTGCCAAAGGGTTTACCGGCGGTCATCTTCGCTGATGATGAATGGTCTGATAAAGCTGTCCAATGTGCAAAAAATGCAGGGCAAAAGGTGCTGACTGTAGGTCACAAAGGTTCGTTTTTAACGTTGAAACGTGTTGAGCAGCATCGTCATGAACAGCGAGCTGAAATTCATCATGATGGTCAGATATTTGAGGTTACTTTACCTCTAGCAGGCGATTTTCAAATGTCCAATGCGCTGGTCGCTGCGGGCTTATGTATTGCGAGCGGAGCAGATGCAAAATCAGCTTTGCAGGCGCTTGAGACAATTGAAGGTGCTCCGGGTCGGCTCGATCTTGTTGGCAAGACGAAATCTGGCGCTCCTGTTTACGTTGATTACGCGCATAAACCAGATGCGCTTGAGCATGTGTTAAAAGCTGTCAGACCCTTTACCACCGGGCGTATTGTTTTGGCATTTGGTTGCGGTGGAGACCGAGATAAAGGCAAGCGTAAGCTAATGGGTGAAATAGCGGCAAGGCTTGCCGATGTTGTGATCGTAACCGATGATAACCCGCGTTCTGAAACCCCTGCGATTATTCGCCAAGAGATTTTATCAAGTGTCCCGGACGCCATTGATATTGGTGATCGACATAAAGCGATTGAGACATCAATTGAAATGCTTGAAGAAGGCGATAGCCTTATTATTGCAGGTAAAGGGCATGAACATGGTCAGATCGTTGGTGATAAAACCTTGCCGTTTTCTGATCATGAAGTCGCTCGCTCAGTTTTGAGTTTGGAGGCTTAAATGGATTTACTTTGGACGTCTGATGAGCTGATTAGTGCAATGGATGGCCGGCCCGTGGGCAATATGCCTGATGGCGTAACTGGCGTATCAATTGACAGCAGGGACGTGCCAGACGGTGCTGCTTTTTTTGCCATTAAAGGCGATCGTTTTGATGGCCATGATTTTGCTAGTGCTGCGCTTGCAAATGGCGCGGGTGTTCTTGTCATTGCAGAAGATAAAATCCCTGCTATGGGCAATTTGAACGCTCCGATGATTGTTGTCGGGGATGTTTTAATCGCGCTTGAAGCTCTGGGACGCGCGGCAAGACGCCGAGTATCTGGCAAAGTTGCTGCGATTACAGGTTCAGTTGGAAAAACCACCACTAAAGAAATGCTGCGCACAGCGCTTTCTCCATCTGGTAAGATACATGCATCTGTTGCGTCGTTTAATAACCAC
>CAJQOR010000334.1 GCA_905479965.1 uncultured Rhizobiaceae group bacterium
AAAAGATCAAGCGGAAATTGATGTTTCGTCAGAAAAAGTTGATGACCAACCAAGTAAGAAGGTTGCGGTCGCAGATACTGTGTCTGAAATCCAAACACCTATCGAGCTGCAAACAACTGACCAGCCAGACGAGCCAAAGCTCAGTTGGTTCAAACGTCTGCGCAAAGGTCTCTCTCGTACATCAAATCAACTCTCTGAGCAGATTACCGGGATCTTCACCAAACGTAAGCTGGATGAAGACACGCTGCAGGATTTAGAGGACGTATTAATTCAGTCTGATCTTGGGCTGGAAACAGCTATCCGCATCACAGATACACTTTCCGCAACTCGATACGGCAAAGATGTTAGTACAGAAGATGTGACATCGATCATGGCGGCGGAAATTGAGAAAGTTTTATCGCCTGTTGCAGTGCCGCTTGAACTTGATTTATCACACAAACCACACGTGATTTTAGTTGTGGGTGTAAACGGCACTGGAAAGACAACAACCATTGGCAAGTTGGCCGCTAAACTGACCGATGGCGGTTTGAGCGTGATGCTTGCAGCTGGTGACACATTTCGTGCGGCGGCAATTGAACAACTTCATATTTGG
Organism: uncultured Rhizobiaceae group bacterium; assembly: GCA_905479965.1. The sequence continues at coordinate 593 of CAJQOR010000334.1, forward strand.
GGTGAGCGCACAAACTCTCCTGTTGTTTCATCAAAACTGGGAGCAGACGCAGCTGGGTTAGCCTATGATGCCTTTGAGCAGGCAAAAGCGGCAGGTTCCGATGTCTTGATCATTGATACTGCTGGCAGATTACAAAACAAAGCCGAACTGATGGATGAACTTGAAAAGATCGTCCGTGTTCTGGGTAAGCATGATGTTGAAGCGCCGCATACCGTATTACAAACGCTCGATGCGACGACAGGTCAAAATGCATTAAACCAAGTGGAAATTTTCCGCAACGTTGCTGGCGTAAACGGACTTGTGATGACAAAACTTGATGGCACTGCGCGCGGCGGTATTTTGGTCTCAATTTCAGCCAAACATAAATTGCCGGTCTATTTCGTCGGCGTTGGTGAAGGTGTGGACGATCTCGAACCATTTGAAGCGCATGAATTTGCCCAAGCGCTGGCCAATGGTGGCGCTGAAGAGTAGGTCCGTGCCGAATAACAATTAAAAAACACAAAAGAAAAACCGCCTCTTCGAAAAGAGGCGGTTTTTGTACCGGTGGGAGACCGGATTTAACCCGCATGAATGATCAAGTTACACACGGATCGCTTCCGTATCTTATGCAGGGCGATACGTAAGCAACAAACAAAGAAGAGGGGAACTTTGTTTGTCAAATATCAATACGGCCAGAAAATCTGATCAGATCATCAGATAGATAAAAATATTGAAAAAATCTATTTTCAATATCAGCACGTAGAGTTGATAAAGGCTTGCCTTGTAATCATGCACTTTTCATCATATTTGCAGATGAGTAAAACAAACACATATTGGAACACTTTATGAGTGACACAAATATCAGCGAGAAGCCTCCGATTAATCCAGTCCTAAAGATGTCTTTAGAACTGGGTCCACTTGTGGTGTTCTTTTTTGCCAATTCTCGCGGCGCATGGCTTGCTGAAAAATTCCCAAGCCTTGCGGAACTCGGCGGTCCGATTTTCATCGCAACCGCGTTGTTCATGGCGGCAACAACTATCTCATTGGCTGTATCTTGGGTGCTAACGCGCACGATCCCAATTATGCCGCTTATCACCGGTGTGATCGTTATGATTTTTGGCGCGCTCACACTTTGGCTGCAAGACGAAACCTTCATTAAAATGAAGCCAACCATCGTCAATACACTCTTTGGATCAACTCTATTGATCGGGTATCTGTTTGGTAAATCATTCCTGCGTTATGCTTTTGATGCTGCGTTTAATTTAGATGATGAAGGTTGGAAGAAACTCACCATTCGCTGGGGGATCTTCTTTTTCTTCCTCGCCATCATCAACGAAGTTGTCTGGCGTAATTTCTCAACTGATTTTTGGGTCGCGTTTAAAGTCTGGGGTGTCATGCCAATCAGCATCGTCTTTATGTTCTTCCAAATGCGCGTTGTCATGCAGCATTCTTTGGATGATGAAACGGACGACGCCAAAATCTAAGTGCTAAGACATGTTGCGGCTCTTACGCACACCAATTGTTGTCAGCACTGTCGCGATCAACAAATAAATCGCAATTCCAAGCATTTGGTCAACAAAAGCTACACCATTGTCGATTAACCACCCGGTGAGCCCCGGACCAATGGCTGATCCAAACACCATGGCAACTGTTGCCATGGACTTGATTGATCCCAAATATTGCGTGCCGAAATATTCAGCCCAGAAGGCTGCAGATAACGTTGATTGGAGCCCAATCGTAATCGCCATAATAGACATCGCGATCGCAGCTCCAGTTAAGCTATCTACGTACCAAAACAAGACGAAACTGATGGCAAATGGGAAGACATAAAACTGCATCAATCGGCCAGATTTAAATCGGTCAATCACCCAGCCAGATGTCATAGTCACAAGCACAGATAAGCCTGTGAGCAAGGGAAACAGTGCAACAAACTGCAAATGCGTCCAACCCTTAAATTCAGCAAAATGTACTTGGTGAAAAAAGAATGATGTGCCAAATGTTGCCGGCCCTAAATATGCAGGCAATATTAACCAGAATAACCAATGCTTAAGCACCTGGTTGCGCGTCCAATGCTTGTTCTGCATTCCTGTTGAATTATTCTCTTTCGCAACAGCTTGCGGCGTACGCTCGCGAATAAGTAGAGCATACAATAACGGCGCTGCACAAAGCGCAATGCCCGCTGCAATCAGCCAAGATTGGCGCCATCCAATTGCCGTTGAAATTGCCACAAATGATAGCGGCAAAATTGCTTGCCCAAATGCAAACCCTAATGCTGCAAATGCCAGTGCCCTGCCTCGCGTTGCAACAAACCAACGGGCCATCGAGACCATCGCAATATGAGACGACAGGCCTTGGCCAAACAAACGTAAAGCGAATACTGCAAAGACCAAAAGAATGGCCGATGATATAAAGGACATACTCACACAGGCGCCTGCCAGACACACCATAACAATCACACTTAGAGTTCGCGCTCTAAAAACATCTGTCAGCCCACCAACAAAGAACATCGTAAAGGCAGATAACAGCGTTCCAACCATGTAAATACCACCCCATTCGCCATGGGTGAGCGAGAATTCATTTTGTAAATCACCAGCATAAATGGAGACAAAATAGGTCTGACCAAACGAGCCGAAGAATGCGAGCAGAAAACCCGCAATCAACCATCTGAAATTTTGTCGGATAAATAAGAGACTTTCCATACATGCATCCATAGCAGAAATGCAGTATTGCGATAGTAGCCACACCGAATTTGATACCCCCATATTCACACCGATAAGTCCAACTTAAATTTTCTACTTGATTCCTACTTTATATTTCTATATATCTAGAATTATAGAAATAATGGATTAATGATGGAAAATTTTGTTGCGGCTGAATCATTTTCAGCAATGGGTTCTGAATCACGATTGGATGTGCTGAGAGTGCTCGTGCGCGCTGGCGATAAAGGAATGGCTGTTGGTGACATAGGAGAGCGGACGCAAATACCTGCATCAACGCTAAATCATCACCTTAAATTCTTAAGCGCTGCTGGGCTAATTCAACAAACAAAACAAGGCCGCACAATTACCAATACCGCAAATTTTGACCACTTAAAAACTCTGGCTGATTATATTCTTAGCGAGTGTTGTGTGGAGGAGAACCAAGATGAATGAACTCGTCGAAAAACAATATGTGCAGCTATCTGGCATTCTCAAACGCATAAAATCGCCGTGGACAATAACGATTATAATTCCTATATTAGTTGGAATTTTCGACGCGTTAAATCTACTCCCCGTTGTGCAATTTGCGATCACGGCATTTTTAAGTACCCTCCCCTATATTGTTTTTGCGGTGATTTTAATTGCCTACTTAAAAGCGGCCGGAGCAGAAGCGTCCATTGCTCGCGCATTCCAAGGCCGAGAGAACTACATGATTTTACTGGCAGCACTTTTCGGAGGTCTTGCTCCCTTTTGCTCTTGTGAAGTCATCCCATTTATTGCTGGCCTATTGGCAGTTGGCGCGCCTTTGTCTGCCGTCATGGCGTTTTGGCTCTCTTCCCCATTAATTGATCCGCCAACGCTGCTCATTACTGCGGCTGCATTGGGTTGGCCTTTTGCAATTGGAAAAGCAGTATCTGCTGTAGCGCTTGGATTGTTTGGTGGCTTTGCAATGAAGTTGTTAATCCAGACAGGCCAGTTCTCTAGTCCGCTACGCCATTACCAACAAAAGGGATGCGGATGCGGCCCAAATCCATTTGATGGAAAACCTCAATGGAAATTCTGGCGAGAAGACATCCGTCGCGCGGCCTTTAAATCAGAATTCATGAGCAACGCTTTATTCCTCATAAAATGGTTGGCGCTCGCTTATATGTTGGAAGCGGTTTTGATCACCTATGTGCCAGCTTCATTAATTGCAGAAGTCGTTGGCGGCGAAGGCATTGTTCCCATAGCGACGGCCGCAATTGTGGGCATGCCAGCCTATCTCAATTCTTATATCGCACCACCGCTTTTATCGGGCCTGATGGATCAGGGAATGAGCGCAGGGGCTGCGATGGCATTTATGGTTGCGGGCGCCGTCAGTTCCGTCCCAGCCATGGCCGCCGTTTGGTCTCTCGTAAAGCCCAAGGTATTTTCTGCTTATTTAATCTTCGGTGTGAGTGGCGCGATAATCTCAGGTGTAATATTTCAATTCATTGTTTAGCAAGTTCAGCCTCCAACACGGGCATGATCTTGTCACTTAGTGCTGCATCTGTAATCGGACCGATATGTTTATAAACGATTGTGCCATCTGGGGCGATAATAAACGTTTCTGGCACACCATAAACGCCCCAATCTATGGTCGCTTTGCCCGTTTCATCAACACCAACAGCCGAATAAGGGTTACCAAGACCGGTTAAAAATTGAGCTGCATTAAACGGTTTATCTTTATAGTTTAGCCCAACAATATTAAATCGCTCGTCTTTGGAAAGGTCAACCAAATATGGGTGTTCCTGGCGACAGGGCACGCACCATGATGCCCAAACATTTAATAAGGTCAACTTGCCCTTGATGGCCTCATCATTGAGCGCAGGAAGATCAAACTTCTCAAGCGCTGGCAAATCAATTGACGGCGCTTTTTCACCGATGAGCACGGAAGGTAAATCCTGTGCATTACGGCCAGACGTCAGCTGAAGATAGAAGAACACAGCCAATGCGCCAAAGATAACAAGCGGTAAAAGCACAATCAGTTTTTGAAAGAAACTACGTTGCAGCTTTTGATCATTTTCATCCGTCAAAAGATATAACCTTTAAGTATTTTGCTCAGAGCGACGTTTAACCCCGGCAGCTTCCAAACGTGCAAGCTCGGCCTTACGGGCTTTGCCATCAAGTATAATCCAACACATCACAATGCCAAGGACAACCACAACTGCGGCATAGGACAAAAATACAAACAATTCATGTGACATATTTCGTTCGCCCTTTCTAAGATACCGCGCGCGCAGCAAGTCTGCGCAACGAACGTACACGCCTGCGCCAAATTTCGTTGCGCATTGCCATAAAATGCAAAGTGAAAAACAACATCGAAAACGCGATCGCCATCACTAAAAGCGGATAAAGTAAACTTTCATGAATGGTCGGGCCATCCAAACGCACAACGCTTGCAGGCTGATGCAATGTATTCCACCAATCAACAGAGAATTTGATAATCGGGATATTAACCCAGCCGACGATGGTGATAATGGCAACAGTTTTTGCAGATTTAGACGGATCATCCATTGCTCTTGTTAGTGCCATCAAACCCAAATACATTAATAAAAGTACAAAAACAGACGTTAATCTTGCATCCCAAACCCACCAGGCGCCCCACATAGGACGACCCCAGAGTGATCCGGTTATAAGCGCGATGATCGTAAACGCCGCGCCCAGGGGTGCAGCAGCTTTTGATGCAACATCAGCGAGCGGATGACGCCACACCAACGTGCCAATGGATGAGATAGTCATGACCGTATAACACATCATGCAAAGCCAAGCTGCAGGAACATGGACAAACATAATCTGCACTGTAATGCCTTGTTGATAATCTTCCGGCGCAGTGAAAGACATATAAAGACCGACAGCTAATAAAATGAGTGTAATGCCCCACATCCATGGCAATAGCTTTCCAGACAAGTGTAAAAACTTGGTTGGATTGGCTAAATCGCTTGGGCGCTGAATAGAAAGATCGACCTGGTTCATGATGTATTTTTAAACTCTTACGTCCCGTTGTGCAATCAATCTGTTGACGCGCGTATCGCCGCAGCTGCAGCGACGGGACCAACCACCGCAAAAAACATTGTAATCGCGCATAAAATCAAAAATGGTGGTAAAAATGGTGCGGGTTCTTCTACTGCAGCATAAGCAGCACTGACACCAAATATTAGAACCGGAATTGCAAGCGGTAACACAAGAATAGAAACGAGCAATCCACCGCGCGGCAACGTGACGGCAACAGCTGCGCCCACCGCACCAATAAATGTAATTGCCGGCGAACCAACCAGTAAAGTTGCGCTCACTGCAGCTATTGATAACAGATCCATATTCATCAAAAGACCAAGCAATGGTGTTGCCAAGACCAAAGGTAAGCCAGTTGCCACCCAATGCGCTGCGCATTTAATAAACACGGTTAGAATAAACGGTGTTTCCTGCATCAGCATAATATCAAGAGATCCATCATCTCTTTCGGCTTGAAACAGGCGATCAAGCCCTAAAAGCGTGGATAATAAAGCTCCAATCCATAACATAGCAGGGCCGATACGCTGCAAGAAATTAAGATCAGGCCCTACAGCAAAAGGGACAACGGCTATGACAGCTAAGAAAAACAAAACGCCAAGTAACGCACCGCCGCCACTGCGCATTGCCAATTTGATGTCTCGCCAAAATAACGACATTAAAAGAAACCCTCAGTCAACGGAGGCGGCGTCATTTCCAATTGTTTTACTTCTTTAAATCCAAGTGGAACATGGGTAGCGGCAATTACAACACCACCCTTTTCCAGATAACTATTCGTCACTTGTGCAAAATTATCACTCGAGGATTTATCAAGTGCAGCTGTTGGTTCATCAAGCAACCAAACCGGGCGATAAGAAACAAATAATTTTGCCAAGGCAATTCGACGCCGCTGCCCTTGTGATAAAAACCCAAACGGCAGGTCCAAAGTATGCGACAGCCCCAACAATTCAGCAGCTTCTTGCGGCGAAATTATCAAATCCGCATGCGCCGATTGATCCTGACTCATTGTCCGTTGCCAAAAAGACAGATTTTCAAGCACGGTAAGCTCTGCCTTCATTGCATTTTTATGACCAATATAATGGCAATACTCGCACGCAGGCTTTGGTTCAACAGCATCACTTTGAATTTCAAATATACCGCTATCAATCGGCAGCAAACCCGCAAGCGCACGTAAAAGCGTGGACTTTCCAACACCATTTGGCCCTGAAATCGTCAATGATTCCGTTGGAACAAGCTCAAATGAGACATCTGTGAAGATAAGGTCTTCACCTCGCTTGACGCTTAAATTTTCAGCAAATATGCGCATCCTAAACCTTCTTGGCACTATATTTTGCGTTACCACGCAAAAAATCCCGGAAATTGCCAGCCACCCTCTGGTCGAATTGACTAAAATTACCTATATACCGCTTAGCAACGCACGCGACCCAGCGTTAATTCTAGTCAATGCCGAACAAGGTTATAAAGACCTTATGCGGATAGCGGAAGGGTCGTAACCGCTTTTGTTTAATGCTTTGTCTTAAAAGCATTAACGCGCGCTCCAAGGTTTCAGCTAGGTTTCGACCAGGTTTTGGCCAGGGTTCGGCAAGAAAAAAGAAAGTGGGCTTTAATGGCAAAGTCTCTCGATAGCTTTAATTGTCGCTCGATCCTCACCGCCGCTGGCAAAGAATATACCTATTTCAATTTAAAAACCGCAGAAGAAAATGGCCTTAATGGCATTTCAAATCTCCCATTTTCTATGAAAGTTTTGCTGGAAAATCTTCTGCGCAATGAAGACGGTCGCTCGGTGACCAAGCAAGATATCGAAAACGTTGCTGCATGGCTCGATAACAAGGGCAAGGACGGCAATGAGATTGCCTATCGTCCGGCCCGCGTCTTAATGCAGGATTTCACCGGCGTGCCCGCTGTTGTTGACCTTGCTGCGATGCGCGATGCGATGGTGAGCTTAGGTGGTGATCCTGAAAAGATTAATCCGCTTGTGCCCGTTGATCTTGTCATCGATCATTCTGTCATTGTTGATAAGTTTGGAACGCCAACTGCGTTTGCGCAAAATGTTGAACTTGAATATCAACGTAATGGCGAGCGTTACCGTTTCCTCAAATGGGGCCAGCAGGCGTTTCAAAACTTCCGCGTGGTGCCTCCTGGAACAGGTATCTGCCACCAGGTTAATTTAGAATATTTGGGGCAGACCGTTTGGACCAAAGAAGAAGACGATACAACCATCGCCTATCCAGACACATGCGTCGGCACCGATAGCCATACCACCATGATCAATGGTTTGGGCGTACTTGGCTGGGGCGTTGGCGGCATTGAGGCAGAAGCTGCCATGCTCGGCCAACCAATTTCCATGCTCTTACCTGAAGTTATTGGCTTTAAACTAAAAGGCAGCGTTAAAGAAGGTGTCACCGCAACAGACATCGTGTTAACCGTTGTTCAAATGCTCCGCCAGAAAGGCGTAATAAGTAAATTTGTAGAATTTTTTGGCGATGGGCTAGATTCCATGACCTTGGCGGACCGCGCCACCATTGGCAATATGAGCCCTGAATATGGCGCTACATGCGGCTTTTTCCCAACAGATAATGAAACAATCCGATATTTAACAATGTCTGGCCGCGATGAAGATCGCATTGCACTCGTTGAAGCTTATTCCAAAGAACAAGGCATGTGGCGCGAAGGCGATGGCTCAGACATTGTCTTTACCGATACGCTAGAGCTTGACCTTAGTGATGTTGTACCATCCATGGCTGGGCCAAAACGCCCAGAAGGCCGTATTTCACTTGATGGGATTGCAAAAGGTTTTGCCGTATCTTTGGAAGAGGAATATAAAAAGCCAAACCAACTTGAAAATCACTATGAAGTTGAAGGTGAGGATTATGATCTTGGACATGGCGATGTAGCCATTGCTGCCATAACGTCCTGTACGAATACCTCAAACCCGTCGGTGTTAATCGCAGCCGGCCTTTTGGCGAGAAACGCGATCGAGAAAGGTCTAGATACCAAACCTTGGGTAAAGACCTCTCTGGCACCTGGCTCCCAGGTGGTGGCTGAATATTTAGAACAATCTGGCCTTCAAGATAGCTTGGATGCGATCGGTTTCAATTTGGTTGGTTTCGGCTGCACAACATGTATTGGAAACTCAGGTCCACTGAACCCACCCATCTCCAAAACTATCAATGATAAAGGCTTGATTACAGCCGGTGTATTATCAGGCAACAGGAATTTTGAGGGTCGCATATCACCAGATGTGCAGGCAAACTATCTCGCCTCACCGCCGCTGGTTGTGGCCTATGCTTTGGCAGGCTCTGTGCAAAAGGATCTCACCGTTGAGCCACTTGGTCAGGACAAAGATGGCAATGATGTATTCCTGAAAGATATTTGGCCGTCAAACGCTGAAATCCAGGAATACATTATGAAATATGTCACCCGCGAGCTTTATGCAGCCAAATATGCGGATGTCTTCAATGGTGATGAAAACTGGAAGTCTGTGAAAGTGCCAGCTGGCAACACCTATGCATGGGACGACAATTCTACTTATGTTCAAAATCCACCATATTTTGTTGGAATGGGCAAAGAAGCTGGCGGCACATCTGATATTCATGATGCACGTGTGCTTGGTCTGTTGGGGGATAAAATTACAACTGATCATATTTCCCCTGCCGGATCTATCAAAGCACAGTCACCTGCTGGTGAATATCTCATGGACAATAATGTAGGTGTTGCTGACTTCAACCAATACGGCACACGCCGTGGGAACCACGAAGTTATGATGCGTGGTACATTTGCCAACATTCGTCTCCGCAATCATATGCTTGGACCAAACGGCCGGGAGGGTGGTTACACAATCCACTATCCATCAGCGGAAGAAGTTTCCATCTTTGAAGCAGCTATGCGCTATAAAGAAGAAGGACGTCCATTGGTCATCTTCGGCGGCGTCGAATATGGCAATGGTTCATCACGTGACTGGGCGGCAAAGGGAACCAACCTACTTGGCGTACGTGCGGTGATCACACAAAGCTTTGAACGCATTCACCGATCAAATCTCGTCGGCATGGGCGTAATCCCATTCTGCCTAGAAGAAGGCACATCATGGGAAAGTTTAAATCTGCAGGGTGATGAGACTGTGACAATCGAAGGTCTGACAGACATCCAGCCACGCGCGAAGAAAACCGCTGTTGTGACCTATGCAGATGGAAGCGTGAAAAACGTTCCGCTGATCTGCCGCGTTGATACACTTGATGAGGTTGATTACATCAACAACGGTGGCATCTTGCACACTGTGCTGCGCGATCTTGCAGCTTAAATCACGTCAAAAACAATTAAAAGCCGGGGCATTGCTCCGGTTTTTTGAGCATAAATATTTTCTTAGGCACGCGATGTGACATAATTTAAACTCACCGCAGCTCGCCAGAAATTACAGAAAAGACATAACTTTATACAAATAGTATCAGATGATCATCACATATATATGCATGAGAATGCTTGCATATACATGAGAATACTTGCACGTTAGTATTGTATTTTGCTAAGGGTTCTATGTATGGTTACCGGAACGCGACAATGAATAATAATCCAAATAAGCAAGAAAAGCGACGCAAAGAGGTCTTTAATGCGATCGTAGGCGCTAGAGATGTCGAGCAAGCTCTTTATCTTATTTGCGATCAATATCCAGTCGAGCACTGCACTTATCATTTCGCGCAAACAATTGTCTCTGAGCAAAATGTGGATGCACCGTTTGTACGAACGACATACCCATCCGAGTGGGTCGCACGTTACTTATTAAAAGATTATGTGAAGGTTGACCCCATCATTAAAGAGGGAATGCTCAGGGCACTTCCCTTTGATTGGTCTGAGATTGAACCCAGCAAAGAGGCGATCGAACTACTTGTTGAGTTTCAATCGCACGGGCTCGGCGCAAATGGCTATTCCATTCCGCTAACAGATAAAAACAGGCGCAGAGCCTTATTTTCGTTAAATGCATCGCCGGGTGAGGATGCGTGGGTCGAGATTGTCGAACAGTTCAAGGAAGATTGGATAGAATTGGCACAGGTTCTTCATAAAAAGGCGATTTACGAGCTATATGGAGATGTTGATCCTACCCCAACATTAAGTCCCAGAGAACTTGAAACACTTCATTGGACAGCATTGGGCAAAGACTACAAAGATATTGCGATTATATTAAATGTCTCAGAGCACACGGTGCGAACATATATGCGTACCGCGCGGATGAAACTAAATTGTTCTTCTATGGCTCAGGCCGTAGCAAAAGCAGGTAAGCTTCGTTTGATTACTCCATAAATACCAAATTTAACTCCCACATATGTACGAGAACATTTGTGTGAATTTCCCAAATAGCTAGCATAATTCATTATCCCCCAATAGGAAAACAAAGGGGATCCAAAATTGTTTCTCACACTTCAAGCACATGAATATCATAAATACCCATCGCTGCTGGTTCAGATGTTTAAACTTCGCAAAAAAGTGTTTTCAGATCAGTTAAACTGGGATGTTCCTGTTGACGGAGACTGCGAAAAAGACAGCTATGATGAGTTAAACCCGGTATATTTATTGTGGTGTAATGAGAAGAAAACTAAACTCTATGGCGTTGTTCGTCTTATGCCAACAACTGGCCCTACCCTGCTTTATGATGTCTTTCGTAAAACATTTCCAGATATTGTAAGTTTCGAAGCACCTGGGATTTGGGAAGGTACACGCATGTGCATTGATCATAAGCTTCTTTCGAAAGACCACCCCGAAATTGAACCAGGACATGCGTTTAGCATACTTTTGCTCGTCTTGTGCGAAGTTGCCATTAAACATGGCATTCATACGATGGTGTCAAATTATGAACCGCAAATGAAGCGTGTTTATCGCCGCAGCGGTATTGAGGTCAACGAATTGGGACGATCTTCTGATTACGGGAAGTATCCAGTATGTTGCAGCACTTTTGAAGTTTCAAAACAAGTTTTGACAAAAATGCGCAAAAAGAT
>CAJQOR010000335.1 GCA_905479965.1 uncultured Rhizobiaceae group bacterium
CACAGCGATGACTTCGTTGACTTTGACGTTTTCAGTACCGCCTGGCACCATGATCTTGCCGATCACGCCTTCATCAACAGCTTCAACTTCCATTGTCGCTTTATCTGTTTCAATTTCAGCCAAAATGTCGCCAGCTGAAACGCTGTCACCTTCATTTTTAAGCCATTTTGCAAGATTGCCTTCTTCCATTGTTGGAGACAAGGCAGGCATTAGAATTTCAATAGGCATTATTAATGACCTCCCTTAAACCAAAATGTCTGTGTAAAGCTCGGATGCATCCGGCTCTGGATCGTTCTGTGCAAAGTCCGCGCTGTCAGCAACAACTGAACGGATCTCTTTATCGATTGCTTTCAACTCGTCTTCCGTTGCAAAGCCGCCCTCAAGCAAACGCTGTTTAACTTGCTCGATCGGGTCTTGCTCTGAACGCATTTTCTGAACTTCGTCTTTTGTGCGGTATTTTGCAGGATCTGACATTGAGTGTCCGCGATAACGGTAGGTCATCATCTCAAGAATAACTGGACCTTTACCTGAGCGACCGTGCTCAACAGCAGCTTCAGCCGCTGCGTGTACTGCGCGAACGTCCATGCCATCAACCTGGAAACCAGGAATATTAAATGCAGCACCACGATCAGCAAAGTTTGTGTGCGCCGACGCACGCGATACAGATGTACCCATCGCATAGCGGTTGTTCTCTACAATATAGATAACTGGGAGCTTCCAAAGAGAAGCCATATTAAAGCTCTCATAGACTTGGCCTTGATTGGCTGCGCCATCACCAAAATATGCAACAGACACATGGTCATTGCCGCGATAATTGTTAGCAAATGCCAGCCCTGTACCCAATGATACCTGAGCTGCCACAATACCGTGCCCACCGTAGAATTCTTTTTCCTTGGAGAACATGTGCATGGACCCGCCCTTACCGCGCGAATAACCGCCTTGGCGTCCAGTCAATTCTGCCATCACACCACGCGCTGACATACCTTTGGCAAGCATGTGGCCGTGATCACGATAACCTGTAATAACCTGATCACCATCTTTAAGCGCCATTTGCATGCCGACAACGACTGCTTCTTGACCAATATAAAGGTGACAGAAACCGCCAATTGCACCCATACCATATAGTTGACCCGCTTTTTCCTCAAAGCGGCGGATCATTAACATTTCACGATATGCGGAAAGTTCAGTTTCTTTGTCGAAATCACTAACAGACTGGCCAATAACGGCCTTTTTTGTTGATGATTTGCGGGACGTCGACCGAGTGGTCTTTCGAGCAGCCATATATATCTCCCAAAGTTGCTGTTTGCGCGATCATATTTCAAATTTTAAATAACAGCAACAGTATTAATGCATAGCTGCCATTCGCATTAATACTATGTTTTATATAGGATTTTTTAATATTAACTGATATTTGGTTAATTTACTTAATCGCGATATATTACGATTTCATCTTCGCGCGAGACAGCAAGGAGTTTGCGCGCGCGCTCATCCAACATGTCAGCTTCCATTGAGCCATCACTCATTAATCTAACTTGTTTTTCAAGATATTGTTGCTGCTCGGACAAAGCTTCTGCTCGTAATTTAAGCTCAGCTATCCTGTCCTGCATTTCTTTACCAGAACGCATGCCATATGTACCTGTTACTGCATGATATGCAAAATAACAAACACAACCCAAACCAAGCAAATAAAAAGCTGCTCGAAGGGCAATCATTTTTCGTTTAAAGCGAGTACGCATTACTAGACCTCGTGGTTAGTAATATCGCCTACGATGATTAATTTAGTCTTATCAAATGACAAAAACCACACAAAAAAAGCGACTAAAAAGCCGCTTTTTTAAAATTTCATATGATACGTTTTTAGTTACGCAAAATTGAACGTCCGGCATATACAGCTTGCGAACCCAACTCTTCTTCAATGCGAATAAGCTGATTGTATTTTGCCAACCGATCAGAACGCGCAAGAGAGCCTGTTTTAATTTGCCCACAATTTGTACCAACCGCCAAATCAGAGATCGTTGCATCTTCAGTTTCACCAGAACGGTGAGACATAACAGATGTGTAACCAGCACGGTGCGCCGTTTCAACGGCATCAAGCGTTTCTGATAATGAACCGATTTGGTTGACTTTTACCAAAATTGAGTTGGCAACACCCATTTTAATACCATCACGTAGACGAGATGAATTTGTCACAAACAAATCATCACCAACCAATTGGCATTTTGAACCTGTCAATTCAGTTGACATTTTCCAACCATCCCAGTCGTCTTCTGCCATACCATCTTCAATTGAGATGATTGGATATTTGTTGACAAGCTCATCAAGGTAAGCGGCCATTTCGCCAGCATCAAGTGTACGCCCCTCGCCTTCAAGAACATATTTGCCGTCTTTGAAGAACTCAGTTGAAGCACAATCAAGCGCAAGATACATATCTTCGCCAGGCTTATAACCAGCTTTTTCAATAGAAGACATGATGAAATCAAGCGCCGCAGGTGCGCTCTCGATGTTTGGAGCAAAACCACCCTCATCACCAACACTTGTGTTGTGACCAGCAGCAGATAATTCTTTCTTAAGCGTGTGGAATACTTCTGAACCCATGCGAACAGCGTCTGACAACGTATCAGCGCCCACAGGCATAATCATGAATTCTTGGAAATCGATTGGATTATCGGCATGTTCGCCACCATTGATGATGTTCATCATAGGTACTGGCAAAATGTGCGCGCTTGGACCACCAACATAACGGTAAAGAGGTAAACGAGATGATTCCGCCGCAGCTTTTGAAACCGCAAGCGATACACCCAATATAGCATTTGCGCCAAGGCGCGCTTTGTTTGGCGTTCCATCCAGATCAATCATGGCTTTGTCAATCGCGATTTGCTCTTCAGCTTCCATATCAACGATTGTGTCATAAATTTCGCCATTGACTGCACCAACAGCTTTTTGAACACCTTTACCCAAATAGCGTGAACCACCATCGCGAAGTTCAACAGCTTCATGCGCGCCAGTAGAAGCACCAGAAGGTACAGCTGCGCGTCCAAACGCACCATCTTCGAGCGTCACATCAACTTCAACAGTTGGGTTTCCTCGGCTATCAATGATTTCGCGGGCTTTAATATCCACAATGGATGTCATGTGTCGTTTTCCTTTTGGATTTAGCGTCAATAAACGAGATTATTTTCGTAATACGATCGTCGTTCGTTCGTTAACTTGGGAGATTATGGTTGGTGTCATAGCAATAAGTACCAAAAATGCAAGATTGAGAGCTAAATCTCAGTCACTTTTCCTGTTTCGCTGAGGCTACCACACTATTTTGACATTCAGATTACTATCGTTTTCCACTTCAAAATCCACCCTTGCGTAAGCTTCGATACATAAAAATAGCACGAACAAATGGAATCGTATGTTCGAAATTATGAGAATTACCGGACAGCGAAATAATAAAACGCAGACAGATTGAAATTATGACAAAGACAATCGCAGGACAACTTAGTCTATTTGGTACAATGGTCATTCTCGGAATTTTGGCCCTTGTATCAACCCAGCTTTATACTTCAAAACAATTGCGAGTGAACGGGCCTGTTTATCAGAGCATTGTGTCGAGCAAGGATTTGCTTGCGGATGTGGCCCCCTCACAGATGAATGTTACCCAAGCCTATATGCTCGCCAATGAGATGTTCGCGCATCCAACGCTTCGAGATGTCAATACTCAAAAAATCGTTGATCTGCGCAATGTGTTTGATCAA
>CAJQOR010000336.1 GCA_905479965.1 uncultured Rhizobiaceae group bacterium
AGATTAACAAAAAACATTCACCTCCGTGCTTAAATTGCAGAAAACATATAATAAAACGGGGACAAAATGGCTATAAATAGAATTATACTGGAGGCACCAGAGTTCGGCTCCGGTCGCGCGTGCGACAATCGCCCGATTGACATGCTTCACCTTTCCAAACAAACATCGGGGGATTCGTCTCTTGAAAATGAACTTCTCACATTGTTTGCAAAACAAGTGCGCGAATCTTTATCAGAAATGACTTTGTGCGATGAAGAAAAACGCGCAAAAACGGCTGGTGAAGTTCACCACGCTGCTGAAAGCATTGATGCCTTTGATGTCGCGGAGAAAGCAAATCGCGTTATGGCTGATCCAGCTGATCCGACTTCGTTAGCAGCGTTTTCAAACTCAGTGGTTAAAGCCAGTACTTTTATTGCGTCGCTAAACCGCATCTAAGCAGAGAAATTTCATGACTTTAGGCTTGCGCTCTTAGGTACACTATGGTTTGTGTGCTGTGAATTTTATTTGGGATACGCAAAATTAATGGCCAAAATTACATACATCTCTTCTGATGGAAAAGAATTTGTTGTTGATGCACAAAATGGATCAACAGTGATGGAAAATGCAGTGAAAAACTCAGTGCCTGGCATTGAGGCTGAGTGTGGCGGCGCGTGTGCCTGTGCAACTTGTCATGTTTATGTTGATGATGCATGGACTGAGAAAGTGGGTTCTCCAGAAGCCATGGAAGAAGACATGCTTGATTTTGCTTTTGAAATGAAGGCAACGTCGCGGCTTTCTTGTCAGGTTACGGTATCTGATGAACTTGATGGTCTCATTGTTCATATTCCTTCACAGCAAGCTTAAAAAAAGAACCTCACCACATTTAAGAGGTGAGGTGAATTGGGCGCTTGCATAAATGACATGGGAGGAACGTGATTCATACGTTCTGCGCCGGGAGTACATGTCGAATCGTAAAAAACTAAACCCTGTGTAAGGGATAGCTGACGTAAATTTGCGCGACTATCCTTAAATGTTATCGATATAATTTGACAAAATAATAGGCAATTTTCATCATTTAGTTGATAAAATAAGCAGGTTGTCTTTCTTTCTTGACTTTAAACATGGTCATACTTGACTATTCGCGTTCCGATTCCGAAAAATTGTAATTCTCCATATTTCAGCTATACGTTTATCGTATATGACCAATTTACGGACTTTCTTTCGATATGTTGACTTCCATTCGTTCCAATATTCAGCGTTTTGAGCCGAAAATTTGGCAACTCGCCCATCAAGAAACGATAACACTTGGTCCAAAAGCTGTGATCATGGCCATCATGAACATCACGCCGGATTCATTTTCCGATGGTGCGATGATTAAGACTGTTGATGATGCTTTAAAGTCTGCAGAGCAGCATGTTGCTCAAGGTGCGCATATTTTAGATATCGGCGGCGAATCCACGCGACCGGGTGCTGATCCTGTAACGGCGCAGATGGAACAGGATAGGGTCTTGCCGGTCATAGAGGCGATCAAGTCTAATTTTGATACGACTTTATCGATTGATACCTATCGCGCGTCGACGGCTGATTTAGCAATGTCAAAAGGCGCTCACATCATCAATGATGTTTGGGGACTGCAGAGAGATCCAAAAATTGCGAAAGTTGCCGCAAAACATAAGGCCGGCGTATGTATTATGCATACAGGGCGTAACCGTAAAATACATAAAGATGTTATTACGGATCAAAATAATTGGTTTGATAAGTCTTTAGACATTACAAAAGAAGCTGGTATTGAGGATGGAGCCATCGTTCTTGATCCAGGATTTGGTTTTGCCAAAGAAACCACGGAAGAGAACCTATCTTTGATGTTGCGCTTTGAAGAATTGCATAAAATGGGTTATCCGTTTCTCATTGGGGCATCGCGCAAACGTTTCATTGGTGCTTTAACCGGACAAGATACTTGTAACCGAGATGTTGGAACATCGGCAACCTCTGTCGTTTTACGTCAGATGGGTGGCGCGATATTTCGGGTACATGATGTTGCTATAAACCGTGATGCGTTATCGGTGGTTGACGGTTTGATCACACACGCTTTGAATGAAGGGATGATATCTTGACGCAAACTATTAAGATTACGCTTAAGAATTGCTCTTTCTATGCTTATCATGGGGTGTTTCCTGCTGAAAAAGAGATTGGCCAACGCTTTTTCGTTGATGTTAAATTGGATGTCATAAAATCCGATCAGATCGCAGAAGATAAACTTGAGAAAACCGTTCATTATGGCGAAGTCTTTGCACTTGTGGAAGACACTGTGACAAACACCAAATATGATTTGATTGAAACTTTAGCGCATTTTATTGGCCAGAATATTATCGACAGTTTTGCTCTGGTGATGAAGGCAAAAGTCACCGTTCGAAAACCTTCAGCGCCAATTGCAGGTGTTTTAGATTTTGTTGAAGTATCAGTAGAGACATCTCGATGAGCAATGATTTAACCCGCGCTGCGCTGGGTATTGGTGGCAATTTAGGTGATACAAAGCAAAATTTGATCAATGTGATCAGTAATTTGGCGCATCAATTGGATGTGGAAGTGCTTTCGGTTTCCAAACTCTATAAAACCCCGCCATGGGGCAAAACGGATCAACCTGCGTTTTTGAACGCGTGCATGTTGGTTGAAACCAGCCTATCTGCGCGTCAATTGTTGGATAAGTGTCTGGACATTGAGCAAAAGCTTGGACGCGTTCGCGCCGAACGATGGGGCCCACGACAGGTCGATATTGATATTTTGTTTTTCGGTGATGAGATCATTGCGGAGGAGGGGCTAGAGGTTCCACATCCGCGTATGACAGACCGGGCTTTTGTCATGCAGCCGCTCTCAGACATCGCAGCAGATAAAGTGATATCAGGACAATCCGTTTTGAAATGGGCGAAAGACCTTCACGATGATGGGATTGAAATTATCTGCGATGACAGCGACTGGTGGATGTAGTTTGTAATTGGCTATTTTGCTCTGATCAAAAGCTGACATTAAATTGAAACGTAAAAGCTGCTTTTGGTCCGCAGGAGACATAATTTAACTTGATTTCGAAATGTCCTTTATAGATTTACGAACTACCAATTCGCAATCAATCTTTATCCGCGTGGTACCTTTAACAGACGTCACCGATAACCCCCCGCATAATAAATCAGCTGCTTGTTCTGCGATGCGTTGCGCTGGCATGCGAACCGTGGTGAGACCGGGCTCCATCTGCGAGGAGCCTCTGAAATCTCCGATACCAATGATCGAAACATCATCGGGTATTTTAACTCCCAATGACTGACATGCATAAACAGCACCTTGAGCAATGACATCATTGCCACAAATGATCGCCGTTGGCCTGTCTTCGCATAGAAGGTTGATAATCGCTTGTTTTGCTTCACCAATATCATAACGCGTTTCGAAAAATCTGTTTTTCTGCAACTCAGAGAGATCGGTATCAAATGCCTGCAATACGCCATTTAAACGGTCTTCGGCACGATCATTTGATTTCGTTGGAGGAAAAACAAGAGCAACATCACAATGCCCCATTTTCCGCAGATATTGCGCGGCTTCAAAACCGACTTGAAAATTATCTGCACCGATACACGGAATTGACGAATCTTTACGGTAGTTCCAAGCAGCCAGCACAGGAACGCGCCGAGCTGCAAGCATTTCCAGTGGGGCTTTTTCATGCTCAAATCCAATCAGCGCAACGCCATCAATCCGCCGCTCTAAAAGCGACTTAACAATGCCAACTTCCAAAGCGGGATTATATCCGTGGGCGGCGATCAACATCGTCCTGTCATGAGATAATAATCGTGATGAAAAAGCCTGAATAAGCTCGGCAAATATCGCATTATCTATAGTTGGAACAATCAATCCTATCGTACCTGAAAACCCATGCTGATCTGTGGTCGCAATTCTATTTCTATAATAACCTAGGTCTTTGGCCGCCTGCTCAATAAGGTTTCGAGTTTTCCCCTTCACAATCTCAGGTTCATTGAAAAACCGCGATACCGTTGCAGGGGAAACACCGGCGCGTTTTGCGACTTCAACAATACCTGGTGCACCTTTTCTGGATCGTGCTCGCATGTAGATTTCCTTGATTTTATTAAGTTATTTTAAAAAAATGAAAACATTTGCATTTTTAGTTTCATAGGCTAACGTGGTTCAATAAGCAAATTCATATTCATTTTGCGTTCTTGGGAGGAGAGCAAGGTATGGAGTTTTTGGGTTACTTTGGTGGTGTATTTGAACCGCTGTCTTTTCTGCTGTTATTGGTAGGAACGATTGGCGGGTTAATTTTAGGTGCGACACCTGG
>CAJQOR010000337.1 GCA_905479965.1 uncultured Rhizobiaceae group bacterium
CTTCATGCCATAATTCCATCCGGCAAAAAGGAAATCTGCATCAGCGCCAATTAAAACTTCTTTGCTTGGATACTTTTCTGCAAGCTCGGGTAATTCCTTTACCCCTTCGCGCATCTGTTCATCAAGCGTCTTCCAGCCTGATATGCCGGTATAGCCAACCATGTGATCTGTAAGTCCAAGGACGAGCATCATTTCTGTTAAGTTCACGTCGTGCGAAACGGCAGCTCTTGGGACATAATCTAATGTTATCTCCCGGTCACAGCTTTTAATGGTTGTTTCTGCAAAAGCTGCTGACGTGAGGAGTGTGGCGGCAATAGTTAATGTGGTTAGTTTCATAATAATAAGGCCATTAGTGGTTTATGTGGAATGAGAAGTGGTTTGTATTGCTTGGGTTAAGTCGTTCGCGGTGCGCTTGAACCCGAAATATGTCTGAGACGAGTTTTTCAGTCAGAACGGTTTCAGGTGGACCAAATGCCATTGTGTGACCGTCTTTGAGAAGGAGTATAGAATCGCAGCTTTTAGCTGCCATATTCAAATCATGAAGCGAGACCAGGATTGTGAGATCCAGATCTTTGATGAGTGCGAGGATTTCCAGTTGATGTCGAATATCCAGATGATTAGTCGGCTCATCTAAGATCAGAACTTGTGGTTCTTGCGCCAATGCGCGCGCCACCATGACGCGTTGTCTTTCACCGCCAGATAAGGATGCTAAATCACGCGAAGCGATATCTTCAAGTCCCAATTTGGTGATGATGTTTTCAATGATCTCGTTGTCTTTTTTGCCGCCTGAAGACATGCCCGATTGGTGTGGTGTTCGCCCTAACGAGATAATTTCGCGAACTGATAGGCCAAATGAGGATGGATGTTCTTGCAGAACTGCTGCAATCTTTTGTGCAACATTTCGAGGTGCCATCTTCCAAATGTTGTCACCATCAATCAGAACTTCTCCGCTCGTAGGTCTTTGATAGCGATACACAGTTCGTAAAAGCGTCGATTTTCCGGCACCATTTGGGCCGACAATGCCTAACACTTTGCCAGCTTCTAATTTAAAACTTGTTGGATGCAGTAAAATTGCACCCTCGCGGCTGGATTTCCAGCTCACATCTTTCAAAGTTATTTCTGCTGCATTCATGAATTTAACATCTCGCAACTCTCTAACGTGATCATCATGGATGGGATCTTTGAAAGCATACTCACGTCAAAGTTGCTTTGTTTATGGGTTGAAGAAGACTCTGCGATGGCAGTGTCTGAATATTGTTTTGCATACCGAGTTAAATCGCTGATATTCGATTGCGGGTCTATGTCGCCGAATATATGGGCTTGGTCTTTGGTGTTTAGATAGGCAATGGCGCAGGCGCGTTTGCATCCCGTCATTGAGACAATGCCGGAAATTTCAAAATCCTCACCAACAAGGTTGCACGTCGCAGCCGTTGCAGAACGTAGTTTTTGGATGAGTTCAATGCCAGGATGACAATTTTCACCTGTATGTTTGCAGGATGTGCAAATAGTCATTCGTTGACTTTTGTGTCCCATGTCGCCCTCCGCGATTGCGCGGGGAATGGGGCAGGCAGATGAATATAGACGGACGTGTCCGATAGATCATTTTAGTCTCCTGTCCGAACACCCCGTCCGGGTTGAAGTTGCGTTTGACATGGCAGGTCTCCTGACTTGCGGGTCGATGCTTGCCCAATCCTTCCCGAATGTTGAAAACATTCAGTGGTGATTTTGGGGTCGCTCTCCGCTTACAGTTGCGGGGGCAGTTACGGATTAGGCGCCTTATGGCTACTCCTCACCGTATTCCCTTTTCATTCCGGTCGTACTTTTGACTTCCAGAAACCATGTGGGCTTAGTCTTGTCTCAATTCATTGTTTGAGTCAATTGGGCGTTGCACTTTTTCTGTTTGTCTTATTTTCGTAAATTATGAGCGGAGAACACTGCTAATCTGACGTAATTTTACGGTTGGTTTTTGAAATACTCCGAATGAATCTTAATATTATGATTATGAGAAAATGGGTGGTTGGGTTTCTGTGATTGCATATGTAACGATATTACATTACATATGCAATAGCATTCAACGGTTAAACTGAAATTTGTCAAATTTTTATATTTTACCTGTCACTCAGGTTTTTAAATTTCTGCATTACCGTTTCAGAATTCTCGCCAAAAGATATCGTATCTTTGAAGTAACCTTTAGCATCAACAAGGAAAATTGATGCTGAATGGTCCATAGTATAGGCATCGTTATCTAGCGGGATCTTTTTCCAATAGACATGCTAAGATTTGGCTAGTGTCAGCACTCATTTGCTGTGCCTGTGATGGCCGCGCTCTACCTTTTTAACCGGTAGTTCAAATTCAACGGAACCGGCTTTTTCAAACTCAAGTGACATCATATGTGTTTCTCCTGCAACCATTTGTTCTTCCAGCTTCATAAACATGATATGTAAGCCACCAGATTTAAGCGTAACTTCGCCGCCTGCTGGGATCTCAAGACCACCGGCGACTTTACGCATCTTCATGATCTCGCCGTCCATTTTCATCTCATGCACTTCCACTTTGCCTGCAAATGAAGCAGTGCCCCCGATCAAGCGATCATTTTCTGATCCGCTGTTTTGGATCATCATATAGCCCGCGGACACAGGTGCATTTAGCGGTGTTGCGCGAATGATTGGGGACATGATTTTAAGATCCCCAACGCTAACAGTTTGCATGCCGTGCGCGCCGTGATGTCCAGCATGTTCGTCGACCGCCGCTTTGATCATTATACCAGGAGCAGGCCGTTTTAGATCATGCGCATCCTGACCGTCTGCGGGAATTTCACTCCACGATAATTCACCCTTGGCACATTTTTGAACGACAGGAATGAAGAGCTTTTTGCCCGCTGTAAGAGCGTCTGTGAAACGGGCGCGGAACACAAATTCGTCATAATGTTCGTCATTCAATTCACTACCAGACCAGATGATCTGTTTGACACCTGATGTGATTTTTCGCCGATGGTTTTCGTATTGGGCTGCATAATCGCCTTTGACCGTTTCAAGTTTCCACCCAGCTTTTGGCATTGGCTTGACGGAAATAATGCCTTCGGGAATTGTTATGCTGACTTTTTCAGTTGATTGCCCATCACAGCCGTGACCGATACGCACTGCTAATCTTTGGTAGGTGTTAACGGTTGCCTCTTTGATATCAAATGTCGCATGGGCATGTGTTGATGTTATAAATGTTGCAGTTGAAAGTGTTGTGAGAAGCGCAGCTGCGCTAAGTTTTGAAATGAAATGTCTCATAATAGTCTCCACAGACATCGATCAAACATTATTGATCATATGCCTTGATAAATATTTTAATTTTACGAAATTGTTGCCGTGATATCTGTTCAAAATACTTTTTTGAAACGATAAGGGGCTCAATATTTATGTAAGGAGACTTGGTGGTCCAGTTGGCGGTGCGCCAGCTAATTTTTGGGTTTTTGCTAGTGCAAATTTGCGTCGTGGTGTGATGATAAACTCAATCTCACCAATGGCTGCTACAAAGAATTGGGAACGTTCAGGAACAATAATAGCACTAGCAATTGTACAGTCGGGACAGCCTAGTAAAGTGCTGTTTTTATCGTCCCCTTCACCACCAAAACAAATTATGGGGATTGAGCCGTCTGGAAGCGCATAAGCTGTCAGATCAACATCAGCAGCTGTTGATGATGTGATAACGGGTCGATGCGCAAGGCCAATCCATATCATCGCGAAAATGCTGATGATGGAGATGGCATTACAAATATGACGACGCGTATTCATCAATTATTCCGTCTTTATGACATGAGTTTCACCCATAACGTTCGGGTGAAATTTTAGCAACAATCAGATTTGTCGCAGCTGTAAATTTGTCACGTTTTTCACATGTAGCTACAAACTCGCAGATATGGCTTTCACACCACTTTTTGTTTCATAGATCTCAACATTAACGCCATAAGTTTCTGCCAGTTGTGGCGAGTTAAACACATCCACCGCGCTTCCATCTTCAATGATACATCCTTCACGCATTAGTATCAGTCTATCTGCATATCGAGCTGCTAAGTTTAAATCGTGAAGCGCTACGAATGTGGTGATGTTTCTATCATGGGTAACTTTGCGAACCGTTTGCATGATCTGTAGTTGGTGTCTGAGATCAAGCGCACTTGTGGGCTCGTCGAGTAAAAATACTTCGGGCTCGCGAACAAAGGCTTGAGCGAGCGACGTCATCTGCTGCTGCCCACCGGATAAATCGCTAATATACGTTTGCGCCAGGTGATCTATATTGAGCTGTACTAATATGGTTGACACAGCGTCGATATCATCTTGTTTTACGTTCCAGCCTTGCGCGTGTTTTTTAGCCAAAAGAACCGTTTCAAATACTGTTAGAGCCGCATTGCTTGAAAAGAATTGAGGTGTGAAACACACAAGTTGGCTCCATGTTGTTTGGCCGATGCCTTGCAGTGTTTTCTCATCAAATTTTATGATCCCTTCAGCAGGTTTTAACAAACCAGCGATGCATCTAAACAGTGTGGATTTTCCTGTTGCATTTGGGCCGATAACGGCAATAACTTCGCCCGAACGATCTGATGTTAGACTGATATCGTGCAGTACTTTTTTGTCCGGATAACTAAATGAAAGTGATTTGATCTCAAATTTCATTGCCAACTTTTCCTTCTAACCGATAGAATTAGACTGATAAAAAATGGCACACCGATGAGCGATGTGATCATGCCGATTGGATAGACGACGCCTGGGTTAATCGCTTTGCTTAATATGGATGTTAAGGACATCATCAAACCGCTGGATATTGCCGATAACGGTAAGAAAAACCTTTGATCTTCTCCAACAATCATTCGTGCAATATGGGGACCAACCAATCCCACAAATGCAATGGTGCCGACAAAGGATACAGCAGTTGCTGCCAATAAAGAGATTAATATGAGCATTTCAATGCGCAGACGTTTGACATTCACGCCTAGGCTTGCAGCTTTATCATCGCCCATGCGCAATGCTGTGAGCGCCCAATTACGGGACATAAAGTAGGGCACGCAGATCGCAAGCATTCCGATGCAAACTGCGATTTTTGGCCAACTTGCTCTAGATAAAGAACCCATCATCCAAAATACAATTTGTGTAAGTTGTACTTCAGAGGCTGCATATTGCATGAGTGCTAAAAGGGCGTTGAAGCTAAACATCAATGCGATGCCGACTAGCACCATTGTTTCTGTGGTCACGCCACGCATGCGGGTAAATGCATAGATGACGAATGATGTTGATAAGGCGACTACAAACGCATTGACTGTAACTAGCATTGGGCCGGCAAAGGGAATTAAGTTTACTTGGAAAACAATGGCTAAAGCTGCGCCAAATCCAGCTGCAGAATAAATCCCCAACGTAAACGGATCGGCAAGCGGATTATTTAAAATCGTTTGCATTTCTGCACCTGCGCATCCGAGCATAGCACCCACTAAAATGGCGATAATGGCAATGGGCAGGCGTAAATCCCAGATGATGACATTAGTTTGGATCGAGCTTTCAGCGGGATTAAATATTGCGAACAATACCTCGCCAATTGGCATGAAGCTTGGACCCCAGCTGACATCGATGATGAAACTAACGATGAGTAGAAAAACAGATAAGAGTATGAAGATTTTTCGTTTGAAAGACCGAAATATAAATTGGGCGCTTGTGTCACCCTTTAGCAACTCATCTGTTACAAATTGCATGTTCATTTTGGATCAATTCCCAAGAAAAAGTGTGGCGGGGGCTAGCTCGCAGAGCTAACGGAATTATCATTATTTGCCGACATTAACAGACGTTTGAACTGCGCTCGCCAGCGGTAATATGTTGTGTCTGCGATGCCAGCATCTTGGCATGCTTTAAACACGCGGGCTCCATTGGCTCGGCTTTTTTCAATTTTTTTGACCAATGAAATCGCCTCGGATTTTGAATATTTTTTGAGCATAATAAATCCTTAAAAAATGCCAGTCTGCATATAAAATCCAGACTGGCTTTGTTGCGTTGGAAGGGTGTTATTGGAGGGTAGCCCAGAAAACACCGCTTGCTTTTATCGGAAGGAACTTGTCATGTAGTTCCTTGAAGGTTTCCACTGGGTCCAGCTCGGTGAACTCGTCTGGGTGAAACCATTTTGCAAATGCTTGCAACGCAACAAAATGATAAGGGCTATTGTAAAATTGGTGATAAACAGTGTGGAAGCGTTTGTTCTTCACAGCATCCATTGTTGACCAGCCATTACGTTCGGCTAGGCCTTTTAGTCTGTCTTGAACGGCTTCGTCGGTGGCATCATAACCAAGCAGAACGGCAGTCACAGCCGGGCGCGCAACAGACCAGTTTGCGCCGGTACCGATGATGATTTCTGGTTTGTCTGCTAGAACCGCTTCAAAGCTTGCATTACCGCGAAAACCTGGGAGTTTAATAGAGCCCCAATTTTGACCACCAGCTTCATCGATTAGGCGTCCGAGATTGGCACTGCCAAAGGTGCTGCAGCAACTATCAGGGTTCCAACCAGCAGCGTTTTCAAGGAATACAAGTGGGCGATCTTCGTTGCCCATGCCATCAACGACATTGGTCACTCGACGCATTTGTTGGATGTAGTAATCGACAAATTCTTGCGCGTTCTCTTCTTGATCAAACACGCGGCCCAACAATTGTAAGCTTGGGACAGTGTTTTGTGTAGGGCGTTGGCGGAAGTCAACAAATATAACTGGAATTCCTGCTTTATCCAGATTTTCAATCACCCCTGTTTCCTGTGCTTTGAGTAAGTTGCCTAAGTTTAAGATTACCAAATCAGCATTTAGCGAGATGGCACTTTCAATGCTGAAATCACCTGAATAGGGACTGCCAAAGTTCTTAATTCCATCCTCGATACTCGGGTATTTTGCTTTGTATTTTTCAAATGCATCTGGATCATATTGGATTAGATCATCCTTCCAACCGATCACACGTTCAAAAGGGTTTTTACGATCAAGAACAGCGACTGAATAAATCATGCGGCCTTCACCAAGGATAACGCGTTCTGCGCCTTTTTTAACTTCAACGGTACGTCCTGCAATATCCGTCACCGATATCCGTTCCTTTTCCATTGCCGATGCTTGGACAACAGACATTGCCATGAAAGCGGACAACATGAGGGGGATAACTCGACCCAGATTTGGGCGAGAAAATTTGATAAACATAGCAATCTCCAATTCGAGTTAAAGGCTCGACTTTAAACTTGAGTAAAACACTCATATTAATAATGGCAAGTAAACAAACATGACTATAAGAGTCAAGTTTAAAATTGAAATCATTTTTGAATAATCAAATCAATAGACAATTGCACAGGACATTGCAGTGTAAAAAAAAATGCCTCGATAAGATGATGATGTGGCCAAATTGGAGTTTATCTAACGGGGTTCAGAGCCGTCATAGGTCTCGCCAAGTGCATAAGGGGCATGTAATTTCAATCGTGCTCCATTGGACGAGATAACAGCCAAGACTGTGATGGTTACGATAAATGGCATTGCAGATAAAAGCTGCGATGGAATGCCAATAC
>CAJQOR010000338.1 GCA_905479965.1 uncultured Rhizobiaceae group bacterium
GAGGGGGCAAGGCGTACCCTGACATCTGTATTGGTCATTTTGATGATCACTCAATTCGGACGAAAACGTCGGATAATATATGTGCCGCGTTAGGCCATATTACCGACGTTACGTCAAGTGTTGCGATAATGATTGTGGTTCTTGGGTTAATTCAGCGATGTTTAGCTGCCGATATGGGATTTTCCGCGCTTTTTTGCCAATTCAACCTGTTTCTGTCGATCGCGAAAACGAGCGCGATCTTCATCAGATTTCTCATCCATGCAATGCAGACAAGAAATGCCCTTCTCGTAACTCTCAAGACGCATTTCCGCATCTGACAAGGGCATGCGGCAGGCATGGCATTGATCATAGTCACCTTGCGCCAATCCGTGGCCAACCGACACACGTTCGTCAAAGACAAAACAATCGCCTTGCCATTTGCTTTCTTCAGGCTCGACGGTTTCAAGATATTTCAATATCCCACCTTTTAGGTGGAAAACATCGTCAAAGCCTTCTTGCTTCATAAAGGCTGTCGATTTTTCACACCGAATACCGCCTGTGCAGAACATAGCAATTTTGGTGTCTTTGTTGAGGTCTTTTTGTGCGCGTACCCAGTCTGGAAACTCGCGGAAAGTTTTTGTCTTAGGATCAACGGCACCTTCAAACGTGCCAATGGCAACCTCGTAATCATTTCTTGTGTCGATGACGATTGTATTGGGATCAGAAATCAGATCATTCCAGTCTTTTGGATCAATATAGGTGCCCACGATCTCGTTTGGATCGATATCTTCCACACCCATCGTGACAATTTCTTTTTTCAATCGTACCTTCATGCGGTAAAAAGGCATCTCATCGGTGAAGCTTTCTTTGTGCTCCAATCCGGCAAAAATTTCTTTCGCGCGAATAAAGTCTAAAAGCGCGTCGATATTTTCCCGCGCACCCGCTACGGTTCCATTTATGCCTTCATGTGCTAAAAGCAGTGTGCCTTTGATATTGTTTTCGACACAATAATCTAAAAGAGGCTCCCGAAATTCTTCAAATTTGGGGAACGAAGCAAAATGATAAAGCGCTGCAACGACGATTGGCAGGTTCGTTTGGGTAGATGATAAGTTGGTCATGATAAGTACGGAAATAGTGTTTAATAACGCAAAGTGCAACATTGTCTATCACAAGAATTCATGCTCAAGATAGGGTCACAGGGTGGACATTTTGACCTAACGCATTTATTTGATGCAATCAAATCGATTTAAAAGGATAAAACATGCCGAATAAAGTAAACATGGCTGATAAAACGCAAAGTCTTTTGGAAGTTTTGAAGCTTCAACCCGTTGTGCCAGTATTGGTGGTTGATGATGTTAATTCAGCAGTTTTGCTCGCGCGTGCCCTTGTTGCAGGTGGATTAAGAGCCATTGAAGTGACCTTGAGAACACCGGCTGGTCTGGATGCTATCCGTGCAGTTGCTGAGCAGGTTGAGGGTGCAGTTCCTGGTGCTGGTACTGTGCTTGACGCTGCACAATACGATCAAGCCGTGGAAGCAGGTTCGCAGTTTATTGTCTCGCCTGGTACAACACTTGAATTGCTTGATCATGCGAAAACGTCAAAAATTCCAATGTTGCCAGGTGCCGCTACTGCAAGTGAAGTTATGGCATTGCGCGAAGAAGGTTATAAAGTTTTAAAATTCTTCCCAGCTGAACAGGCAGGTGGTGCAAGCTATCTTAAATCATTGTCGTCTCCACTTGCAGACATGATGTTCTGCCCAACAGGGGGCATTCATTTGAAAAACGCTAATGATTACCTTTCGCTTCCAAATGTGGTTTGCGTTGGTGGTTCATGGGTTGCGCCAAAAGCGCTCGTGGAAGCTGGCGATTGGGATGGTATTACGAAGCTTGCATCAGAAGCGTTTGATCTCGCCAAATAAGATGTGGCGTTTGTCGCGTTTATAATGAGATTGAAAACTGTTATCGCCAAGCCTATGCTAGAGATAGTTTAGGCTTGGAACTGTTATGCGTTGTTTTTATAAATATATTTGGTTTTTGATCAGCGTATTTTTAATCGCGTCATCGTTTACCATTTCAACGCATGCTCAAAATCGTGTTGTCGTTTTTGCTGCCAGCAGCATGAAAGATGCGCTGGATAATATTGCATTTAATTTTGAGACCAATAATCCTGATATAGATATTGTTTTATCCTATGCCTCATCGGGTGTGTTGGCGCGTCAAATTACCAGTGACGCCCCCGCAGATATTTTTGTGTCCGCAAGCGCGGACTGGATGGATTACCTTATTGCGAAAAACCTGGTTGAAGAAAATGAGATCAGTGTTTTAGCCGAAAATGAGTTGGTTGTAGTTACGTCCAAAACTGATGCTCAAAGTCAGGATTGGCCAGAGGTTTTAACAAGTGGTCGATTTGCTATGGGTGATCCGTCACATGTACCTGCAGGTATTTATGCCAAGCAAGCCTTAGATAAATTATCCCATTGGGACAAGATCTCCAAAAATGCGGTTTTCACCGAAAATATCAGAGTGGCTCTTGGGATCGTAGAGCGCGGTGAAGTCGCCGCCGCAGTGCTTTATAAATCAGATGCACAGCTCGCTAATACGCTTCAAATCATTCACACGTTTTCTGG
This sequence comes from uncultured Rhizobiaceae group bacterium, assembly GCA_905479965.1. The sequence continues at coordinate 2,606 of CAJQOR010000338.1, forward strand.
CGATAATCATGATCAGATTTCATATCCTGTCGTGCAACTAAGTAAGTCCGATAATGCAACAACTCTGTTTTATGAGTTTTTGTTTGCTGGGCAAGCGCAATCTATCTTAAAGACGATTGGATTTAATCAAACGCAATCGATGGTCAATTTAGATGGTTCCATTGAATTGGATGCAAAAGCCTCGTTATCAACACTATGGCCAATTATTTGGTTATCATTGCAAGTTGCGCTCGTTGCCATGCTATTTGCTGTGCCGGTTGCCTACGGTGTCGCGTTTTTGCTCGCGCGTTATGAATTTCGAGGTAGAGCGCTTTTGCAAGCATTGGTGATGACACCGCTTGTTCTGCCCCCTGTTGTCACCGGCTATCTGCTTTTGCTCATCTTTGGCAATAAGGGTGAGATCGGTCAATTGTTATCGAGCATTGGGATTGAGTTTGCGTTTAAATGGACGGGGGCTGCGCTGGCTGCGGGGCTCATGGCATTTCCTTTATTGGTGCGTCCTATGCGACTTTCAATTGAAGCTGTGGATCAAGGCGTTATCGATGCAGCCAAAACGCTTGGTGCAGGCAGATGGACACGTTTTCGAACCGTTTATTTGCCGCTATCGTTGCCTGGAATTATAGCTGGTGGGGTTTTAGGTTTTGCAAAATCCCTGGGTGAATTTGGTGCGACAATTACATTCGTGTCCAACATTCCGGATGAAACTCAGACGATCTCACTTGCTATTTATTCGTTTTTGCAAAGCCCGAATGGCGATAGCGCAGCGCTTACGCTCATGGTCATTTCGATCACCATTGCTTTGGGAGCTGTTTTATTATCTGAAATGGTTTCCTTGCGCCTAAATCGAAAGGTGCGCGCGTGATGCTGGAAATCAATATTGAAAAAAAATTCAGTGATTTTGATCTTTATGTAAATTTTAAATCAGATGCATCCGTGACTGCGTTATTTGGCCGGTCTGGCGCTGGTAAATCGACAATATTGAACGTGATTGCTGGGCTTTTAAAGCCTGATAATGGGAGCGTAAATATAGATGGTTTGATGCTGTTTGACAGCTCGTCACATGTGGATTTGCCTGCTCATAAACGTGGTCTTGGTGTGGTCTTTCAAGATGCACGGTTGTTCCCCCATTATGATGTTAAGTCAAATCTTACCTATGCCAATTGGGCGGGTGGGCGGAAAGCAAATCTGGAGTTTTCGCGCGTCGTTGATTTGTTGGGTCTTGAGCATTTGCTAGGTCGCAAGCCACAAAACTTATCGGGGGGTGAGAGACAGCGCGTCGCCATCGGTAGAGCTTTGTTATCGAGCCCTCAATTGTTATTACTTGATGAGCCTTTGGCATCGCTAGATATTGAACGAAAGCGGTCTTTGCTACCGTTTTTAAAAGCTATCCGAGATGAGTTTAAAATACCGATGGTTCTGGTGTCTCATGACCCAATGGATGTGCATCAGTTGGCTGATCATCTTGTGTTGATAGATAAAGGCAGAGTGATAGAGCAGGGGGATGTTCGTGAAGTTTTCGCCAGCCGATCAATGCAAGATATGTTGGGTGAACGAAATCAAAGCGCTATTATCGAAGCGAAGGTTTCAGGATATGAGCAAGACTATGGGCTGACAGTTCTTTCAGTTGGAACTTTGTCACAGGATGTATCTCTTCGACTTCATTTAGATAGTAAGATCGGGGAAGGTCCTCTCAGGCTGCTTGTGCATGCAAGAGATGTTGCGCTATCGCTTTCAAAACCGATCGGCACAAGCTTACAGAATTGCCTCCCTGCGGTTATCCGCGATATTAGTATAAGTGATGACGTACAAATGATGATTAAGTGCGATGTAGCCGGACAGGTGTTGTTTTCACGTATTACGCATAAATCATGTGATGAGTTGAAGCTTGAACCAGGAAAGCAGGTTTTTGCCCTGATAAAATCCGTTGCGCTAGCTTGATTTGTTAGTGAAAACTTACGGGCGCGTTCTTGCCTTGAGAAGTTAACAAGCTGTTAACCATATTTTATCATACTCTCCCCATCATGTTGATTTTCTCCTCCCAGATTAAGCATGAATTTTGGGCGACTTTGATGAAGTCGCCCGTTTTTTTTAGCTATTTTCTGACAGATATCTATCAACGCGCTTCATCGCATTTTCAATGTTCTCAAGCGAGTTTGCGTAGGAAATACGGATATAACCTTCACCAAGAATACCGAAATCCGGGCCTCCAATGAGCGCAACACCTTCTTTTTCTAAAAGATCAGATGCGAGTTCTTTGGCTTTGCGGCCAGTATTTTTCACATTTGGAAATGCATAGAACGCGCCCTTTGGTACGGCGCAGCTTACATTTGGCAATGCGTTGGCTAATTCGACAACGCGGGTTCTGCGCTGATCAAAGGCTTTCATCATATGCGCAACATCATCTTGCGGACCATCGATTGCAGCAATGCCGGCAAATTGGCTAG
>CAJQOR010000339.1 GCA_905479965.1 uncultured Rhizobiaceae group bacterium
CCAAGAACACGGCATCGCCCACCTTTTGGAACATATGGCCTTTAAAGGTACAAAGCGTCGATCAGCACGTACAATTGCGGAAGAGATTGAAAATGTTGGTGGCGAAGTTAATGCCTCAACATCAACAGAAACCACCGCATTTTATGCACGTATGCTTAAGGAAGATGTGCCAAAAGGTGGGCGATGCCGTGTTCTTGGTCAGTTTCATCACGAGAGCCAGCTTTAATCCATACACCAAGCGCAACACTTTCTAAATGCGGCATATGCTCGGTTACAATGGTTAGCCCATTGGGCAATACTGTGGTGTTTTTATTCATACTAGATTTGGTTATTGGCTCGCGCGTGTGTGCATTGAGATAAATTCTTCCACAAATTTAAGCTCCGCAGGCAATACCTTGAACCGTTCCTCCCGTTCCATTAAGTCACTCAACCAATTTGGCAGGGCAGGGTTAATTCCGCAAGCAGTTTTCACAGCACTTGGGAATTTAGCCGGATGCGCGGTGGCTAATGTGATCATTGCCGATGTTGGTTTGGCAAGTTTTTCTGCCACAAACAGCCCCACAGCAGTATGTGGGTCGGCAACATAGCTGTTGTGTTGGTTATATCGCGAGATCGTTTCGCTAACTTGTGCACCTGTCGCTTTTGCGGCGGCAAATTCGCGGCGAATAGCTTTTAAAACCAATGGTTCAATTGAAAAAGAACCAGATTGTTTAAGTGCACCCATTGCACTGCGCACTTTGCTTGCATCGCGGTCATAAACTTCAAACAATAAACGTTCAAAATTTGAAGAAATCTGGATGTCCATGGAAGGAGAGCTGGTCGCGCTCACTCCCTTCATTTCATAGGTGCCAGATTTTAAAGTTCTTGCCAAAATATCATTGTCATTGGTCGCAATGTTGAGTTTGGCAATTGGTAAGCCCATGCGCTTGGCGCAATAACCTGCGAAAATGTCACCAAAATTACCTGTTGGTACTGTGAACGAAACTTTACGTTCTGGACCGCCAACGGCCAAACTTGCCGTGAAGTAATAGACAATCTGCGCCATAATTCGGCCCCAATTGATTGAGTTTACGCCCGATAATTGTACGGTTTTTCGAAACTCCTGATGATTGAACATGGCCTTAACCAGATCTTGGCAATCATCAAATGTGCCTTCAATAGCAATCGAATGCACATTTTTCGCTTTGGATGTTGTCATTTGGCGCTGCTGTACAGGTGACACTCTATTGTGCGGGAATAAAATAAAAATATCTGTGCGATCGCGATTTGCAAACGCTTCTATTGCAGCTCCACCTGTATCGCCAGACGTTGCGCCAACGATTGTTGCACGCTGATCTCGCTCTTCTAAAATATAGTCCATCATACGTCCCAATAGCTGCATCGCCACATCTTTAAAGGCGAGCGTCGGGCCGTGGAACAATTCTAAAAGATAAGCATTATCATCGGTTTGCACCATTGGCGCCACGGCTTTGTGACGAAACGAAGCATAGGCTTCGTCAATCATAGTTTTGAGTTTATCGTCGGGGATTTCCCCATCAACAAATGGCTGCAATATCATATAGGCAATATCAGCATAAGGTTTGCCACGCATCGCTTTTATGTCACGCTTGCTAAATTGTGGCCATGATTGGGGTACATAAAGACCGCCGTCAGTCGCCAAACCAGTCAAAAGAGTGTCGCTAAAATTAAGTTGAGGGGCTTCACCACGCGTTGAAACATATTGCAAAGCAGAATTCTCCTGGGGTTGCGTCGATAATTAACATTATTATGACGCAGTGGATCGATTTTTTTGTCTGGCGCTGATATAGACTATCATGCCATTGATGCAAAGCCCTGATATATAAAGATCAAAAGTGACTTGATTAAATATGATCAAAATTGAAAGTAGAGTATAGGCCCGTGTTTTCGAAAATTATCAAATCTTCACCTGTTGTTATTGGTTGTCTAATCCTTGCAGGATGTAACTCAACGGAAACATCACAGACCCTGGATATCACAGCGCAGCAAGATGCGTCAGCTACACCTGCGATCATTCAAGGCAAATGCCCACGCGTGAGTTTGCGCGACGGAACATCCTTTTATCGCGCTTATACACGCGGTGGAGATGGTGATCCGTCAAAAGTCACTTATCAAGCTTCATTGGCAGATGCGACACGCTCATGTACCTCAAGCGGTGACGAACTGGTGGTCAATGTAGTTGCTGCAGGAAGATTAGTTGCAGGACCACAAGGAAAAGCTGGAAATATTAACTTGCCCGTGCGCGTTGCAGTGGTCGATAAAGTTACACGAAATGTGCTTTATTCAGAGCTTACACAAACACCTGTTGCTTTGTCGGGTGCAAATCTAACAGCGCAATTTATATTTGCAAACCCAAATGTGCGTATCCCGGCAGGTGCCGGTGGGGAAACAGAAGTCTTTATTGGCTTTGATACCGGCCCAAAAAATTAACACGATATCATACAGTCTAAGACACTTATTTACTTAAGCTCTTTCCAGACAGAAAGGGCTTCAATCATCTGTGGTAGTTCCGCCATTCGGTTGACAACTGTTTCAGCTCCCGCATCCATTAATTTATCTGCATGACCTGGGAATGTGTGCTTGCCGCCTGTAAAACCAATAACACGCGTGCCCGCAGCTTTTGCGCCTTTCACACCTGCCTCTGAATCTTCAACCACAATTGTAAAATCTGCCTCTGCATCATGCTTGTCAATCGCATACAAAAAGACATCTGGCGCTGGTTTAGGTTTGCCATCCCCTGAGTTGCGAGAAGAATAAACAAAATCCCCAAAAAAGCTGTTGAGGCGGGTTTTGAGCAACATGCCCTCCAGACGGCCTTGTGGCGAATTTGAACAAATACACATCGGCACGTCGATTTTGTCCAAAGCTTCGTGCGCACCCCAAATGGCCTCCACCTC
>CAJQOR010000340.1 GCA_905479965.1 uncultured Rhizobiaceae group bacterium
CTGCACTCGGCTTTTGTAAAAACGAACACACAGAAAAAGCACTCATCAACGCACTTTTAGATGAAAACTGGCAAGTGCGTGAAGCCAGTGCTGAAACATTGGCAAAATGTGGCTCTACCGCCTCCGCACCACCGCTGACATCTGCTCTAGATGATGATTATTGGCAAGTCCGACTTAAAGCTACGCGCTCTATCGGCAAGCTAGGCATTACAGCTGCAGCAGATAAAATTGGTGCGATTATGCTGGAAACGCAGATACCAAACTTACGCAAAGAATGCGCAGCTGGCCTTGGTGAATTAGCTGTTCCAGGTACAGAAAAATATTTGGAAAATTATACAAATGACGGGGATCCAGATGTTCGCAAAAACGTCCGCTGGGCCCTGCAACGGATCGCTGACAACCAAGTCTGATTGAAGCGTATGCCCCGTAAAATGGCGCCTTAAAACAGCGTAAAAGGCGAGTTAAATGTCTAGATACCATCATCTCACTTTTGAAAAAAGTGAGGTGATATTTCACGTTAATTTAAAGCCATAAACTATTGATTTTAAATTAAAAAATTGATTTTTAAATTGCAAAAAATGCCATCAAAATTTGATAATTACAGTAGGCATATGCACTTAAATTAGGCAAAAACCAAAATAAGCACGATTTTGATCATTTTATTCTTATTTATGTTTGACTAATCCCTTTTAAAAACTATAGCCTCTCCAACAGCACCGATAAAAAAAGACCCATTTTAGGAGAACGCCATGACTATTCACAGCCTCATCCGAGGTGTAATTCTAACAGCAGGGATTGCGTCTTTTACTAACGTCGCATCGGCTGAAACCATTCCAATCGCCGTGGGCCACCAGTCTATGTGTACAGACACATACACTGCTGGTATCATCATCAAAGAGCTTGGGCTTCTTGAAAAATATCTGCCGAAAGATGGCAAATATGCAGATGCCGAATATGACATTAGCTGGGCTGACTATAGCTCCGGCGGTCCTATCACAAACCAAATGCTCGCAAACAAACTCAACTTTGGTGTCATGGGTGACTACCCGTTAATTGTTAACGGCGCCAAGTTTCAAGAAACAGATAGCCTGCGCACCATTTATGTTGCCGGCACTGGTTACAACCTGAAAGGCTCGGGCAACGCAATTGTTGTTCCTGTTGATAGTGATCTGTATTCGATCGACCAACTCAAGGGCAAAGAAGTTTCTACACCTGTAGGTTCTGCTGCTTGGGGCATGTTGCTAAAAGCGATGCAGGATAACAATATCCCTTCGTCTGAATATGTTTTAAAAAACCAAAGCCCAGCCGTGGGCGCTGCGAACATCGCAGCAGGCAAAATCGACGCACACTCTGATTTTTGCCCATGGTCTGAAATTATGGAATTCCGCGGAACAGGTCGCAAAATCTATGATGGTTCTGAAACAGGTGTCCCGTATCTACACGGCGTTGTTGTCCGTGAAGACTTCGCAAAAGAATATCCAGAAGTCGTACAAGCCTTCATTAAAGCCGTCTGGGAAGCCGGTGAATGGGTTCGTGCCGACCCGATGGGCGCTGTAACAAAAATGGAAGGCTGGACTGGCGTAGAAAAAGAGGTTCTTTACCTTTACTTCTCCGAAGGTGGTCACTTGACATTTGAACCTACTCTTAAACAAGCATGGATCGACGCTTTGAAGTTTAACCATGGTGTACTGGTTAAAGAAAAAGCGATCCCTCCTCTGGATTTCGATGCGTGGATTACAGAAGATTACATCCGACCTGCATATGCTGAGTTAGGTGTCGACTACGAGGCTGACAAAGCGCTTATGGTGGATCCACTTGCGGCAAATAAAGGCCTGCCAATGGAAATCTGGCATCCACGCGACGGAATCTCGAGTTACGGTGATCCGGCAGCATTTTTGACAGCGGTCGCTGAGATGATGGGAACCGGGACTAATCTAAACTCAACTTATGTTTACGACATCGAGACGGGTTTGAAACTGTTCGGCAAAACCGCATTCTGGGTTAAATCTGGCGACAAATACGCAACCTTCTTGCGCAAAGGCGAAGCGGAAACATATGCAACTGTAAATGCAGGCGCACTGCTAAGCTTTGAAGATGCAATCGCTGACTTTATTCCAGAAGGTTAATTCCAGCCTTCAACACCAATAGTGAGGCGGGCCTTCTTAAACTAGGCCCGCTTACAATCAATCTAATTCAATGAAATGAGTAAACAAATGTCTTCGATGACTAAGTCCGTTGCTAAAGTTCCAGATGGTACTGCCGATAAGGTGCCACCGAAGGAGAACGCCGAGACTGCTCAAAATGAGACCAATGTGAGCTCGACTGCTACACAGGCTCCATTTGCGAAGCTGCGCCAAGCGTTTTCTACAGAGAACCTTAAATCGCTGAGCATCGTTATTTTGTCACTGTCTACTGGCGTATTGATTTGGCACATTGCTGCGGCAGTTAATCTTGATTTCTACATTAACTTCTCAAATGTTCCCTCGCCGGCAAAAGTCTTTGCCGCATTTATTGGCCATCTCCAAACAGAAATTTTCTTTACACATATAGGCGTGTCAATGCGCCGAATTCTAATCAGCTATTCTATTGCTGTTGTTCTTGGCATTGCAGTTGGCCTTATGATGGGTAGATCCAAACTCGCGCGGTCTTTCATCATGCCATATATTGAAGTTATCCGCCCAATTCCTGCTGTTGCGTGGATCCCACTGGCAATTTTGATGTGGCCGACCGAAGAAAGCTCAATTATTTATATTACGTTCTTGGGAGCCTTGTTTCCAATTATTCTAAATACGGTTCACGGAGCTGAACAAACACCAGATGTGCTGGTTCGAGCTGCCCGTTCGCTTGGCGCCACACGCGCCGCAATATTCTGGCATGTCGTTATTCCAGCGGCGCTCCCCTCGATTTCTGCCGGCCTTGCAATTGGCATGGGTGTATCATGGTTCTCACTTTTAGCAGGTGAAATTATATCGGGACAATACGGGATTGGTTATTTCACTTGGGATGCCTACAGCCTGATTAATTATCAAGATATCGTGGTTGGAATGCTGGTCATAGGCTTTTTAGGTACACTGTGCACGGCATGCGTAAAATATATCACCAGTCCACTTCTCAAATGGCAAAGGTTTACAAGATGACGCATTCTTCTACAGCTGGCCAATTTGAAACGAACTCAAGACAATTTGGACCATTAGCAGTTATCGGACAGACCATCCGAACGAGTTGGCGCCGCTTAGTTTTATGGAGTCTGCTGTTTGCGGTGCTCTTTCAGCTGATCATGCTCTTAGCATTAATCTTAAGATTTCAAGCGGTGCCAAACTATGTCAATTTCTACGACTGGATTGGAAATGTGATTTGGATCATTCAATCCACACCATCGTGGAGTGACATGCCGCCCATTATAGCTGAGGAATGGCTTATTGAAATTGGGCGAATGAACTACGAATACGGCACAGGTATTTCTGTTTGGGCACTAAATGTTGTGCCATCAAAAGTAGCCATTATGGGACTTTTGGGCGCACTGACTGGCTTATGTTTTACATTACTTAAGCGAGATGATTGCTCCCTTACCCATAGACGCGGACTGACCCTTTCAACCGGTATTGGAACCACTCTTATTGCCATGACAAACGTGACAATGAGTTGGGTTGTGTGTTGTGCCACGCCATCTTGGGTGGTTGGCCTTGCGATGCTGGGATTAGGTGTATCGACGTCACTTGCACTGGAGACGATGGGCCCTCTCCTCAGTGGTTCGGGACTGTTCATCTTAAGCTGTACAGCGTATTTTCTCGCATGGCGCACATCGCGCAATTCGAACCAAGCTGCTGTTGTACCCACGCAAACAGGAGTCCGATATGCTTGATGTTTTAAATTTCAGCGCACCTCAACCCTCAGATACATCTATTGGCAAAGGGCGTATCGATATAAAAGAGGTGTCAATTACATTTGGATCAGGCGCTGACAGTCATCAGGCTGTCGCCTCGACATCGATTGTCATCGAACCAGGCGAATTCGTTTGCATCCTTGGCCCTTCAGGCTGCGGCAAATCAACATTGATGAACTCAGTTGCAGGCTATGTCCAGCCAACATCTGGGGAAGTTCTCGTCGATGGCAATATCGTTGAAAAACCCGGTCCTGATCGTGGGATGGTGTTCCAGCAATATTCCTTAATGCCCTGGAAAACAGTTGTCGAAAACATTGCCTTTGGCCCCAAAATGGCTGGAAAAAGCGCCACCGAAGCGGGTTCGATAGCAAATACATTTTTGAGTATGGTTGGCCTTACTAAATTCGGCCATAGATATCCCGCCGAGTTATCTGGAGGCATGCAACAGCGCGTCGGTATTGCGCGCGCTTTGGCCAATTACCCATCTGTATTACTTATGGACGAACCGTTCGGCGCTTTAGATGCACAAACGCGACTAATGATGCAAGAAAACCTTCTCGATATATGGAAAGAATTCGGCATCACAGTTTTATTTGTCACACATGATGTAGATGAAGCGGTGTTTTTGAGCGATCGCGTTTTAGTAATGAGCGCAGCGCCAGGTAAAATAATTAACGATCTCAAAATCGATTTACCTCGTCCGCGAACAGCAGAGATGTCTACTGATTCCAAGTTTATCGATGCCAAGCAAGAATGTTTAAAATCCATTCGATCCGAAAGCTTGCGAGCATTTGAGGAACAAAATCAATGATCAGACAATTCTTGTTTTGCGTACTGTTTTGCTCATTCGCCTCATCCTCTTTGGCGCAGGTGCAAGGTGTAAGATTAGACGAACCTGTTCCTATTCCTGAATTTGAATTATCAGACCAATTGGACGTGAAGTTTTCTAAAGAAAATATCTTGGGAAACTGGACCATTATTATGTTTGGATTTAATTCATGCCCTGATGTATGTCCGTTCACGCTGGGTAATTTAGAAGATGCAGTCGCAGAAACTTCAATGCGAGTTCGACCAGACAATGTTCCAAAAGTGGTTTTTGTCTCCGTCGACCCAGAGCGTGACCGCGAATACGTGACCGATTATGCGACGTTTTTTCACCCTGAATTTCGTGGCGTCACAGGCGAGCGCGCTCAAATCGACAAACTCATTGAGGCAACCGACAGTTTCTATCGCTTACTTAAACCCGATAGCACCGGTTACTACGAGGTACAACACAGCTCGGCTGTAAGTGTTATCGATCCTGAAGGCATGCTGCGTGCAAAGCTGCAACCCCCTTTTAATGCAGGTCTGACCGCAGAATTTTTGGCGCGCCTTCAAATCGATTATCGCAAGGAGAAATCCCAATGAGGTATATTCGCAAGCTCCTTTTGCATCCCATAATAGCGGCAACAACACTTGGTATGTTTGCCACTTCAAGTATGGGTGGGGAATTGATGGTTATAGATGCTTGGTCGCCACAAGCCCCGCCTGCAGCGTCAACTCATGCAGCCTATATCTCTCTGCATAACATGGGCGAAACGCCGCGAGTTTTAGTGGCAGTTAGCTCAACTCATTATGCGATGGCCCATATTCATCAAAGCAAAGAGACTGACGGTGTATCTAGCATGATGATGATTGATAGAATAAAAATACCAGTAGGTGCGGTCTTATCGATGAAACCCGGTGGGTTCCATGTGATGTTAATGCGTCCAAAAAGCGCTATGAATATCGGTGATAAATTACCCCTTTCCCTTACATTTGAAAACGGTGAAATTTTAAATATCGACGTTATCGTGAAAGACCACAATGCAGCTAGCTAAGGCATGCCGAACGAAAAGGTTGGCGCTACTTTCTCTGATGCCATTTTTGATGGTGTTTTTTGTAAAATCAACACATGCTGGTATGATCACAAGCGACGGTATGGCGCCCTATGAAATATGTGCATTATGCCATTCGTTGGACGGCATATCTCCGATGGCAAAATTCCCTAAGCTGGCCGGTCAGCCCGCACCTTACATCAAAAAACAAATCAAAGATTTTTTAAGCGGAAAAAGAACAAATGATGGTGGCCAAATGTCCGCTATTGTCACAGAAATAGATCCAGATTCAATCGATGAAATATCAAATTGGTTTTCGTCTCAGAATGCTCCTGAACCAGATAATTTTGACCAAAGCTTCGAAGGTGAGCAGCTGTTCGTCAGCTATAAATGCAACACGTGTCATGGCGGCGTTGGCAACCAGTCACCTTTCGTGCCTTATCTGAATGCTCAGCATAAAGATTATCTTGTAAAACAAATGCGAGATTATCGTGATGGTGAGCGTACAAATGACATTGGCAAGCTGATGCAAAAAGCGATGGTGAGCATAAACGACAAGGAAATTGAAGAGCTTGCAATTTATCTTGCCTCATTAGCCCGATAGTCTAGTATGTATTTAAGAGAATTTATCGGGCGTATTGCTAAATGAATGGTATGAACGAAGACATCATTGAAATTGGTGATACGAATGAAAACCCTCAAGGGGCGATCTATCTATCCGAATATTTAATTGGTTTAAATGACGGAGCTGGATTTCTAGCAAATCTAACGAGCGAAGAGCAAAAAATAGTTAGAGCATGCGGAAGTAAAATCAATGTTCAAAAGGGACAAGGATTGTTTTTTCAAGGCGACCTGCACAAAGGTGTTTGGGTCATTGAAAAGGGGAAAGTTCGCTCATATTATACTGGTCCCTCCGGAAGAGAAATTACACTCGCATATTGGACGGAAGGACATTTTGTCGGCGGACCAGAAATATTTGGTGGTGGGCGACATGTCTGGTCAGGGGATGCGCTAGTTGATTGCGAACTCATCTTTTTGTCTGGCAAAGATATGAAAAAGTTGGTGCGTGAGATACCAAATGTCGCCTTAGGTGTGATTGACGGATTGGTCGCAAAAGGAAAATGCTACTCCGCCCTTATTCAAATGCTCGGAACGCGAAGTATATCTGAGAGACTGGAACAATTTTTGGTCATAC
>CAJQOR010000341.1 GCA_905479965.1 uncultured Rhizobiaceae group bacterium
CATCATTTTCTTGGCGATTATTATCGAACTACACAAGAGATGGCGTCCAACATATTTCGAAAAGGTTATCAATGGCCATTTCATGCGACGCGCATGCTCGATTTTCAATCAAGCCTCGTAGATCTTGCCATTGTGTTGGAAAACCAAATAGGCCGACGTGTCTTTATGGACTTTAATCGTAATCCTTTAGCGGTACCGGGTGACCAACCTTTCAGCCTCGAGCGTCTAGATGAAGATGTTAGTACGTATTTGAAAAATGCTGGCGCGACACAATAAATGCCAATCGATCGTTTGTTGCATATGAACCCACTCGCGATCGAACTTTATGCGCGCTACAAAGTTGATATCAAAAATGATCCGTTGTAATTTGCCGTTAACAATCAGCATATGAATGGCGGCATTGCTGTCGATAGTTGGGGGCGAACCAATATTGCTGGCATTTATGCCATAGGCGAAGCGTCTGGCACTCATGGTGTGACGCGCCCGGGGGGATCTGCGCTCAATGCAGGTCAGGTGTTTGGCACACGTGTCGGCGAACATATTGGTGCCAGTGGAAAAGCTGCCGAACCTGCGTCGATGGATGTTTCGGCATCAGTACGACGTGCAGTTGATGAGCTTCAATCTGTTCTCTCATCTGAGAGTGATTTAACCGTCAAATCCGTGCGGGCAGAAGTGCAGGGCCGTATGAGTGATAAAGCGGGGGTTTTATGTTTCGCAAGCGATGTTCATAACGCCCATCAAGATGCAAAATCATTAAGCGCGCAAATTCGCGATAAGGGCATTGTTGCAACACGCGACGGTGAGGTCGTTCGAGTTTTACAATGGCAGCAAATGGCACTGGCTTCCGAAGCTGTTTTAGCTGCGCTGGATCATTATATATCAGATGGTGGCGGCAGCCGTGGTGCGCGTGCGATATGTGACCCTGATGGAGATTGTTTGCCGCAATCTGCTGATGGCCCGCTTGAGGACATTCGTTTTCGTTCTGAGAAAGACGAACATAAGAACGAGCAATTGATTGTGTGCATGGTTGATCACCAGATGGTCGTCTCGAGCCAACCTATTCGCCGTTTTGATGAAGATGCGAAACCGTTTTTTGAGCGTGATTGGCCAGCATGGTTGACGGGTGAGATTTTCCACAATCCGGAAAACAAATAGCTTTTAGCCGGTTCCTAAATTGGAAAGCGTTCGTCGCCATGGACAATACCGATCCGGCTTTCCAAAAATGTAGTCAATAGACCTACTGCGAGTTGAATAGCCCCCAATAATACCTTTAAAAAGGAATATGTTTTCCCCAACTGGCTGTTACGGCATTGCAATCTGCATGGTGAGTCTTTTACTTTACAAAATGGCGAAAAAGTGAGTTATGCAACGTGCAAAATAGCTTGTTGCGAAGCATGCAACAGCCAGCTGTCCGTTATTTACGAAGGCCCAATCAGTCAAATAGTAACAAGAGGGTATGATGATTTCTTCGCACATATTCGACAGAATGGCACGAATTAAGCGAAGACAAAAAGTACACAAAATTAAGACCCTGAAACAGCACGAAATACTCCGTTCGATTTTCCATCACTGTCGAGTTTGTCGCTACAACAAGAAAAAAGGCAACCTCAGGGCTGACCAACGGCTACTTGATCATACCAAAAATTGAAAGCAATTTGCGATAGGTAGTTGATGAGGGCGAGGATGCATTAGAAATTGCAAAAAAAGATTGAAGTCTGAACATTGACGTGGAGCTGAAACGCTTCTCCTCAGTAGACTTTCAGTCAAATTGCCAGAAGCGGGTATTCCTTATCAATCACATGGCAACTTGATGATTAGATAAATAGCTGTTGCTTTAGATGTGCATAAGCTCTTTTGGATACACATTTTGTATCCATTTTCTATCGTTGAATAAATTTGTCCGATATATCTCGGCAATTTGTTGGGTTTCGGATGTTTCATCGACAGTTTAAACTATCTATATCGAAGATCCGATGACGCATCTTTATTGCCTATGCAATAGGAGATTGAAATGCTTGGTTCTGATATTCTTGTCGAAATGCTTGGTAAATACGGTGTTGATACGTTGTTTGGTGTGCCTGGAGATACCAACGTACCCCTCTATACAGCATTGCAACGGCGGCCGGAATTAATCAATCATGTCATGTGTAGAGACGAAAGAAGCGCTGGTTATATGGCAGATGCCTATGCCCGTATTTCAAACAAGGTTGGCGTATTTGAGGCTCCATCAGGTGCTGGCGCTATGTATTCTTTGCCGCCTTTAGCGGAAGCCCACGCATCGTCTGTTCCTGTAGTTTTGATGACAATTGATGTCCCTTTGCCGGGTGAAGGTCGTGGTGTGATAACAGAGCTAGATTGCGTAAAGTTATTTGAACCGGTGACCAAAGCATCGATACAAATTAAGTCACCAGAGAAAATTCCTGAAATCATTCGGCGCGCTTTCCGCATTGCCACCACAGGCAAGCCCGGCGCGGTCCATATTGTCATCCCCGAAGACATGTTGAAGGCTGAAGTGCCGACCTCAAGCTTTTCGCTTCATATCGAGGAAGAGTGTAAAAACTTCCCTGCATATCCAACAATGGCGGAACCGGGAAAAATCGAGGCACTCCTTGATTTGATTGAGAAAGCCGAACGCCCCTTGCTCGTTGCTGGCGGAGGAGCCAATCGTAGCCGAGCACGCAAGGCACTTCAAAGCTTTGCCGAGCAGATGAACCTACCCGTAGTAACAACAATTACGGGACAGAGCACTATGCCCGACGATCATCCATTAGCCATCGGTGTGATCGGTGACAATGGCTATCACCCTCATGCGAATTTGGCTCTCGAAGAGGCAGATTTGGTTGTTTATTTCGGTTCAAAAGTTGGATCGGTGGTATCTATTGGATGGACATTCCCATCCAAAAATTCTGATCGTAAAGTTGCACAAGTTGATATCGATCCTCAAGTCTTGGCAAACATGACAGAAAACACGTTATCAGTGGCCGGCGATGTGAGGTTGGTCCTTGAAGCGTTACAAAAAGTTGCTGAAACGCGCGCACCAAAAAGCAACATTTGGATTGAAAAGTTAAACCAATATCGTTCTGAATTTTGGGATGGTGCGCAAAACCTCTTCGAAGATACAGAACTACCTTTGCGGCCCGAACCCATCGTAAGAGCGTTTTCAGAACACCTGCCACACCCAGTCAACATTCTATCAGATGCAGGCACGCCGACACCATATATGACACGTTTCTTGAGCATGGGAGATTCTGAAAGCACATTCATTATTCCACGTGCATATGGCGGTTTAGGCTATGCAATCCCAGCGGTTGTGGGTGCATGGATGGCTGAGCCAGAAAAGAAAACGATTGGATTGTTTGGCGATGGGTCATTTAATATGAGTGTCGGAGAACTTGAAACGTTGGTCCGTTTAAACGTTCCTGCAGTTCTAATTCAGTTCAACAATGGATGTTTTGGTTGGATTAAAGGACTTCACCGGATGTTGGGTCAAGGTGCAAATGATTGTTACTCCGTTGATTTTACCAAAACAAACGCAGCAAAAATTGCTGAGGCTTTTGGGTTGAAAAGTTATCATGTTGAAACACTTGAACAATTTGAAGTGGCTTTCGAAGAATCTCTTGCCCATGACGGTCCATGTTTTATTGATGTTGTGGTTGAATCTCTGGCAGAACGCGTTCCGCCAGTTTTCTCATGGTTAAAGAAAACAGGACGTGATCCCTTAGAACTCGCGAGTGAGAAATTAAAATTTTAGGTTTCTATCGACCTATTTTGCATCAGCATCTCTGCAGCATCGAGAATGGAAAAAACAGGTCGTTTTGTGGCGTTTGCAATAGCTTTTGTGTAGGGGGGTAAATTCCCACACTCCAATAGAAATGCACCCAAATCTGGTCTGCGGCTGATCATCTGCTTTGATTTTTCAACCGCAGCTTGCTCAATGGCCGCTGCGTCAATGTGATTTGGCTGATTATCTTTGGATTGCAAGATGGCCGATGTAAAAGCTTCGCAATCTTCAAAACCAAGGATCTCGACATCGGCCCTTTTGATATTGGCAGCTTTAAGAGCTAAATGACCCAGATCCCTGCTAGAAGCTGTTAAAATCCCTACGTTTTTGATTTTCAATGTTTCGTATACAAAGTGATACAAAGAAAGTGAAGAAACCATAACGGGGATAGCAATTTTCTCCTGAATTTCATCTTGAATGCTTATTAAAAACCCGCAAGTGGATATGATGGCTTTTGCGCCCTGCTTCTCAAGTTCAACGGCAGCATCGCAAAATGCAGCGACAAGTTCAGCTTTAGGTTTTCCATCTCGAACCACATCCAAGCTGTCAGCACCACTCACGACCGAGATTTTTGTTGGAAAAGTATAGCTATTAGCGTTGCCTGCATCGCCCAAAATTCTCGGAAAAGACGTATCCAACATCAATATACCTAAAAAGCCAGTCTGATATTGATCAGCCATAGATTGAATTCCATCTTGGTTCATGGTCGTTTTCGTTCGTAAGGGGCGCATAACTTCTGAGGGCTAAAATTAGTTTCGTTACGTTACTAACACGGATTGAACGAATATATGCGACAAAACGTCAGTAATATCTACTTTTCCGACATATTGACGAAATAAAATGAAATTCTGTTATTCTTCACGCAAAAATTGTTCCGTAATCCTTTGGACAGTTTCCTTATATCTACGATCAAATCGCCGCCCAAATACCACGAAAGTTTTTGTTCTGATAACACCATTTATTGCACCTACCTCGTCAATCACGATATCCAAATCTTCGATACGCGGAGCTTCAACACTAACAAATAAATCGTATTCACCATTTAT
Source organism: uncultured Rhizobiaceae group bacterium (assembly GCA_905479965.1). The sequence continues at coordinate 4,828 of CAJQOR010000341.1, forward strand.
GGAAAGACAAACGCGTATTTCGGAATATTGACTGAGTTCGTGCAGGATTTTGCGCGTTTCTTGTTGTTTTATCTCTAAAAGTACGAGTGCCTGTATACATTCTTCGCTCGGGTTTTTGCTCAAAACTACAGAATATCCGGTAATAACACCATCTTTTTCCATTCTGGCAATGCGCTCATGAATAGTCGAACGCGCAACATTTAAACGTGTCGCAATATTAGATGTCGATTCGCGCGCATTGCGTTGCAATTCGCGAATGATGGATCTGTCCAGCTCATCTTTGAGCCATTTTTTTGAGGATCTTGTCATATTGACAGAATAAATGAGTATTCCGACATATTGTCAAGTTTAATTTGTTCTATCCCTCTGACAGCCTAAGTCGCGTCATGGAATCTGAGGAGTAACATTTGAGTTCAGTTGCAATTATCGGCTCGGGAATAATCGGTCTTTGTTCCGCTATTGAGCTATTAAAAACAGGACACTCCGTCACTCTCTTTGATCGGAGGGTACCTTGTTCTGAAGCTTCACGTTGGAATGCTGGTGTTATGGCGACGTCTTCGCTAATGCCCCTCAATAATCCAACCTTGTTCCGAAAAATTCCCAATCTTCTGACCGGTCAAATTCCAGGTTTTAAATTTGATTATGGATCATCATTAGAAACATTAATTTGGGCGTTGCGTTTTCTTGCAAATGGACGATCGAATAAATTTAAACAGACAGTTTCTGAACTGCACCAACTTATACAATTTTCGAGAGCAAAACACGAAGTGCTATTGAATGAAATCGACTCAGAGAAAAGTCTAAAACGAAATGGTTGGATATATCTCTATCGATCAGAAGATCAATTTAGAAGTTCAGCCCCACTTAAGCGCTTGCTCACTGCGTATGGAGTGGCCCATGATATATTAGATGGCAGGAAAATTCATGCCCTTGAACCAGAATTAATGCCTGAATTTTATCGTGGACTTCATATAACCGATACATTCTCGGCAAATCCATCTGAAATCACAAATCTATATCTTGATTACGTAAAGAAACTTGGGGGCATCATCCTCAAGCAAGAAATTTTGGCTATTTCCCATGAAAAATCCCAACAAAGGCTTCAATCAAACAAAGGTGATTGTGGCGTTTTTGATCATGTTGTTATAGCGGCAGGTCCCTGGTCCAATAAGCTCTTAAAACCGCTTGGTAGATTATTGCCTATGGCTGTGGAACGCGGATATCTACAAACCTTCTCCCTCAAAAACAATGCGTCAATAAATCGTCCACTTTACGATGTGGCAAACGGTTATGTGATGTCTCCAAGGCCTGGTGGCATTCAGATATCGTCGGGAACTGAATTGACGTCGGTAGGCTCGCCACCAAGCTACAGCCAAATTGATACTGTGATAGAAAACGTGAGAACGACATTGCCTGTTGCTGCGCCGACCATGGACAGCCCGGTGATCGGTAACCGCCCCACACTGACGGATAGTAAGCCTGCCATCGGCCCGGTGCGCGGCCATTCAGGGCTGTGGCTTGCCTGCGGACATCAGCATATCGGGTTTGGAACTTCTGCAGGAACTGGGCATTTACTTGCTTCCCAGATTAACAAGACGGCTACAGAAATTGATCACAGGCCATATCTACCATCAAGATTTGGGATTTGAAAATCGGAATGGGAAGAGGAAATCAGCGAGAATTCGTCCACGAACTATATCAGAATACATCTGCTGAATATCCACGACGAAATGTCGGAGTTAGGGCAAATTTCGTCAAAATGCACAGCTGAATTCGATTTGTCCGGAATAAACGATGTCTACAGAACAATACTAAAAACAAGACTTATTTATAAAACTGGAGAGAATAAATGCTTAAAATAAAATTACTTGCGGCGACTGCCGTATTTGCGTTTGGTGCGCAAGCTGCGCACGCAGAAAAGTGGGATATGGCTCTTGCGTATTCAGCAACAAACTTCCACTCCGAGGCGGCAGCAGCATTTGCGGCGGAGGTGACAGAGAAATCCGGTGGTGATCTGGAAATTGTCACGCATCCTGGTGGTTCATTATTTGGTGGTGCAGAAATATTCGGTGCTGTTCGTAAAGGATTGGCTCCAATTGGCGAACGTTTGATTTCGGCGCTAGGCAACGACAATGCACTTTATGAAATTGATTCTGTGCCGTTCCTAGCAACAGGCTTTGCCGGTGCAAAGAAACTCTACAAAGCTTCAAAACCTGCGCTTATTGAAACGCTTGAAGAAGCCCGCCTACACTTTCTTTATTCCTGCCCTTGGCCGCCACAAGGCTTTTATTCAGTCAAAGCTGCTGGCGCTCTCGATGATATCAAGGGTCTTAAATTCCGCGCTTACAACGCAACAACATCAAAAATGGCTGAAGGTTTGGGCATGCTGCCAACAAAAATTGAAGCAGCTGAGTTAAGCCAGGCATTTGCGACAGGTGTGGCTGAATCCATGATCTCCTCAGGATCAACTGGCTATGATCGAAAATTATGGGAACATGTGGATTATTATTATGATGTAAAAGCTTGGTTGCCGCGCAACATGGTCATTGTTAACGGTAAGGCTTGGAACAAGCTTGATGACGATACCAAAGCAATTGTTGAAGCTGCAGCAGCAACTGCAGAAGAAGCTTGCTGGGCAAAGTCAGAAGAGCTTGATCAGTGGTACATCGAACAATTCAAAGTCAATGGCATGAATGTCGACGCGCTTAATCCTCAAATGAAGGCTGAATTTGAAAAAGTTGGAGAAAGCCTCAAAAATGCGTGGCTTGAACGCGCAGGTGAAAAGGGTGCCAAGGTCTTAGAAGCTTACAGTAAAATGTAGGCAATCGGGAAATTGATCAGGCAGCCTTTAAGGGCTGCCTTTTTTCTAAGGAGATGCAGTCTTGTTACAGAAAATATCAAATATGTTAGACCACATATACCGCATAGGTGCGTGGGGAGCCGGTGCTCTACTTGTTTTATTGTGTTCACTGGTTATCTACAGCATCCTGTCGCGGCTTTTCGGTTTCTATGCAGGCGGAGCAACCGACGTAGCTGGATATGTCATGGCGACCAGTTCATTCCTTGCGCTCTCATATACGTTCCGCACTCAAGGACATATTAGAGTTACCCTCTTCATTGATAGATCTTTCGGCGGTACTCGCCGAATGTTTGAGCTTGTCGCATTGGCTGTTATGTCGATCGCCACGGCCTTTATCGCATTTTATATGTATCGTTTGGCTTATGACAGCTATGATTTTGGTGAGCGAAGTGAGGGTGCGGATGCAATTCTACTTTGGATACCTCAGACGCCGGTGGCCATCGGCTCTACTTTATTAGCTATTGCGGTTCTTCATACATTTTTGCAGGCCGTGTTTGACTATGACGCGGTCAATCCTGAAACAAGTGAAC
>CAJQOR010000342.1 GCA_905479965.1 uncultured Rhizobiaceae group bacterium
CAATAACATCACTGAAACCCAAAATGTGCAGAAAGATAAAGGCTGGCGCTATTGCGAGCACCCAAGCAGCCTTTGAACCCATTATTTGTGTGAGTTTCGGAGCAATGAATGCAGCCAAAAACGGCAACAACATTGCAAACATCATCATGCCATTGGCATCACCAAACATTGAAACTCCACCTCCGAGCAAAAGCCCTAAATATATTAGTTTCACAATTAGTGGGCGGCTGTCAAAAGTACAAGGGTAGAATTACCGATTTTCATTACAAAATGCAGGTTCAGCATTGCAGGAGATCGAACTGATACTTATTTATATAAGCAGTAGAAACCAGGAGATAAAAATGTCTGATAAAACTGTTGATAAACTGGTCTTAAGTGATGCCCAATGGCGTGAGCGCCTGACGCCGGAGCAGTATAATATCGCTCGAAAACATGGCACTGAACGTGCGTTTACCTCTCCTTTAAATGACAATAAACAAAAAGGTGTTTATCGTTGTATTGGTTGCCAAACTGAATTGTTCTCTTCTGAGGCCAAATTTGATTCAGGCACAGGATGGCCAAGTTATTTTGCACCATTGAGTGAAGAAGCCGTCTCAGAACACACAGATCGTTCGTTTTTCATGAAGCGAACAGAAGTTAGATGCGCTGTTTGTGACAGCCATTTAGGCCATGTTTTTCCAGATGGTCCCCATCCAACAGGATTGCGTTACTGCATGAACGGTGCCGTGCTTGATTTCAAAGCCGAAGACGAATAACGATAAACCATCTCATATTGGCAGCCGACCGGCTGCCATTTCCATTTCAAGAAACTTTCATACCGGAGTGCCGCCTTGAGCGTATTTTCAAACCTTCCCAAAGCCCCTACTGCTGATATTAAGCCTCATACAGATACCCGTCACGGCATCACACGAACCGATGATTATGCTTGGCTGCGCGCCGATAATTGGCAAGAGGTATTTCAAGATCCAAGCGTTCTGGACACAAAAATTCGCGATTATTTGGAAGCTGAAAACGCGTTTCAGGATGCTGCGTTGAAGGATACCGAAGCGCTGCAAAAGACACTATTTAGCGAAATGAAAGGCCGCATTAAAGAGGATGACACATCGATCCCCGTTAAAGATGGACCTTTTGCTTATGGCGTTGAATTTGTCACGGGCGGGGAACAACCCCACTATTTCCGCATACCGCGTGATGCAGATAAAGATAGCGTTGACAAAGAAATCTTGCTCAATGGTGATGATGAAGCGGAAGGTAAAGACTATTTCCGACTTGGCGGCATCTCAGCATCACCTGATCATTCCCTTGGTTTATGGGGGTATGATGATAAGGGGTCAGAGTTTTTCTCACTGCGGGTTCGCGATTTAAAATCAAAAGCAGACCTTTCAGATACACTTGAAAACACTGGTGGTTCCGGTGCTTGGGACGCATCTGGAACCGGTTTTTTCTACACCGCATTGAATGAAAATCATCGTCCATCTAAAATCTTTTACCATAAGCTTGGTACAGATCAATCTGATGATGTACTCATCCACGAAGAAGACGATGCAGGTTACTTTATGAGCGTTGGTCAGAGCGCCCTCAATGACGTGATTTATATTAGCATTCATGATCATGAAACATCTGAAATCTGGTTAATTCCTGCTGATAGTCCGCAGACAAAACCAAAGCTTGTAGCCAAACGTGAGACAGGAATTGAATACGATCTCACAGAAGGTGGAGATGAATTTTTCATCTTGACCAATGATGGAGATGCAAAAGATTTCAAAATTATGCGCGCACCATTTGCAACTCCTGAAAAAGAGTACTGGACTGAGGTTGTTGCTCACAAACCCGGCAATTTAATTATCAGTCACGGCGCTTATAAAAATCACCTTGTGTGGATGGAGCGCGAAGAAGGTTTGCCGAAGATCAATATCATGGACCGAACAAGCGGCGGTATCCATTCGATCGAATTTGATGAGGAAGCGTTTTCACTCGGATTTTCAGGCGCTGCGGAATATGACACCGATGTTGTACGTTTTTCATATTCTTCTATGACAACACCGTCGCAACTTTACGATTACAATTTATCAAATCGTGCGCGCGAAGTACTTAAAACACAAGAAGTTCCATCTGGGCACGATATTAATGATTACGTGACGCGCCGCATTCTTGCGCCATCTCACGATGGCACATTGGTACCTGTGAGCGTTCTTTATCACAAGAATACCAAACTTGATGGTTCAGCACCTGCCCTACTATATGGATATGGTTCGTATGGAATGTCCATCCCAGCGTCATTCAACACCAATTGTTTGTCGCTGGTAGATCGTGGGTTCGTCTATGCGATTGCGCATATTCGTGGCGGTAAAGACAAAGGTTTTGCTTGGTATGATGATGGCAAGCGTGAGAACAAGAAAAATACATTTGAAGATTTCGTTGCTGCGGCCCGATATCTTGTTGTAGAGAAATTTACACGTCACGATCGTATTGTGGCGCAGGGTGGATCTGCAGGTGGCATGTTAATGGGTGCATGCGTGAACATGGCGCCTGAAGCGTTTGGCGGGGTTATTGCAGCTGTGCCCTTTGTCGATGTTTTAAACACAATGCTGGACGATACATTGCCACTCACACCTCCTGAGTGGCCAGAATGGGGAAATCCGATTGAAAGCAAAGATGCATATCAATATATCGCGTCTTATTCTCCATACGATAATGTGGAAGCAAAATCCTACCCGCCAATCTTAGCGCTTGCAGGCCTTACGGACCCGCGTGTTACTTATTGGGAACCTGCAAAATGGGTCGCTAAATTGCGTGCTAAACAACAAGGGGATGCACCAATCTTACTCAAAACAAACATGGGTGCCGGACATGGTGGTGCCGCAGGTCGGTTCCAGCGTTTGGAAGAAATTGCCGTTGAATATGCATTTGCACTTAAGACGGCTGATATTGCCGAATAAACGATAAATTTGGTCAGAGTTACGCAATTTTTCGCGATATTCTGACCATTTCACTAAAATTTTCAGGGTATTATTCATGTTTGTTTAAACATGTGCACTAGCAAATTCTTCATTCCTTCAAAGTATTTTATCCAAGATTCAAGAACTCCGTGGGGGCGTGGTTACTAATTTGATCTAGCTGCATTGGTCGCAGCAATTTTATTTGCTTGGAGCACCAGATGACCGAAACTAAATTTCTGCCAAGAGCAGTAAATAAGTTTAAAAACTTTAAAAATTGTAGCAAGGGTAACTTTGCCATGCTAACCGCAGTGGTATCCCCTGTTGTATTGGTGGCAGGTAGCCTTGCGCTCGATGTTGCAAACATGTCCGCGATGAAGGGGCGCCTTCAGGCTGCTTCTGATTCTGTTTCGCTTGCCGTTGCGACCCGCATACGCAATGGTGCATTATCGATTAATGACGCAGAAACTTTTGCTGTGTCTCTTCTTACCGCTCAAATGTCTGGCGAACAAGATCGTTTCTTAAATTTCACCCTCGCTCCTGCTGTTAGCATCGTAGAAAACACTGACGCAACTCAAACAACTTGGGATGTAGAAATTGGCGGCACTGCAAGTCAGGACACCACACCGCTTGCTAGATTTTTTGGCAAAAGCACGATGTCAGTTACAACCACCTCAACAGCAACATCTGCAACAGATGAAGAAATCAATGCATTCTCAATGGCTGTCGTCGTTGATGTGTCTGGTTCTATGAGCAGTAATATTGATGGATCCACATCAGATGTAGAATCATCATTAGGTGTAACTAGCGGTCAGGCAAGTGTGATTGTTAGCTATATTAGTACAGCTATGTTCACTTATGGATTGTCCGAAGACGACATCGTCTACATTTTAGATAACTACACAACATCCGATTGCATTGATATGTACTACGGAAATGGTGATAAGAATTCGTTCCTTCAAGCAATCAACAAACCAACTTCTGACAGCAATTATAACGCTTATCTATATTGCGCGTATCCTACATATGCTGCGTCGTTTTATGGAACTACTTCTGAAGATCTGGTAGACAATCTATCCGTCGTTACATCCAGTGCTCCAACGACCAAGATTGATGCACTAAAATCTGCTGCTGCGAGTTTATTTGCGCAATTTGATGAAGCAGATCCCAACGGAGAATTTGTTAGAACTGGTATTATCTCTTATTCCAGCTCAATTAAGGGTTATAGGGATATGGAATGGGGCACGTCGTCGGCCACCAGCTTTGCAACAACACTAACGGCAAACGGCGGCACAGCATCAACCGATGCGGTAAAATGGGGTTATGACAATTTAAAACCGTCCAATACGACCGAAACAACAGAACACATGAATAAAAATGGTCAAGAACCCGATCGCTACATCCTCTTTATGACGGATGGTAACAATAACTATTCCAGCGATGACACATCGACCAAATCATACTGTGATCAAGCAAAGGCTGATGGTATTAAGATCTATTCTGTTGCATTTGCAGCGCCTTCTGGTGGTCAAGAACTTCTAGAATACTGCGCCTCAGAACCAACATCTGACTTTTATTTCGAGCCTGAATCAGCATCTGAGCTTATCGCTACATTTACAAATATTGGCTCCGAAACGTCTAAATCTCCAACAAGGTTGATCAACTAAAATTAAACAACGTTGACCACGTTAACCCCAAGTTTACCTGCTCATTTGAGATTTATTTAACCATACTTACTAGGCGTTCTTTTATCAATGCCTAGTAAACTACCCTGCAATGAGAATAAATTTGCCAGGTCGCACGGCTAAATTTAGGTGTCTACTG
>CAJQOR010000343.1 GCA_905479965.1 uncultured Rhizobiaceae group bacterium
ATTTGGACTCACCCAAGGCTCAGCATTCGAAGCTGGAAGCAAGTCTTTCCCAAGTATGTGATCTGATGCTTTTTCGCCCGTCATGATGGATGGTCCATTCAAATTACCATTGGTCACACGTGGGAATATTGAACTATCAGCAACACGCAAGTTCCCAACACCAATAACATTAAGCTCAGGGTCGACAACGGCCATTGGATCATCCTTAGCCCCAAGCTTACATGTACCGCATGGATGGTAAGCGCTTTCAACATGCTCCTTGATAAAGCCGTTTAGTTCCGCATCGCTTTGCACTGCATTACCGGGTTGAATTTCATGTTTTACAAAAGGCTTAAATGCATCCTGCGCAAAAATCTCACGTGTCAATCGTATACAATTTCTAAATTCTTCCCAGTCTTTGTCTTCACTCATATAATTGAAGAGAATTTTGGGTGCATCTTTCGGGTTCGCAGAACTTAAAGTCACGCTGCCGCGACTGACAGAGCGCATGGGGCCAACATGTGCTTGGAAACCATGCCCTTCTGCGGCGGCTTGCCCATCATAACGAACTGCAATCGGCAAGAAGTGATATTGAATATCAGGGTATTTTATACCAGCCTTAGAACGAATAAATGCGGCTGATTCAAACTGGTTGGATGTTCCTAAGCCTGATTTTGTAAAAAGCCATTGCGCACCAATCAACGCCTTACCAAAGATGTTCCAATACTTATAAAGCGTAACAGGTTGGCTCGCAGCCATTTGCAGATAGAGTTCCAAATGATCCTGAAAATTTTGCCCAACGCCCTGGCGATCAGCCACCACATCAATCCCATGCGATTTTAAGTGTTCCGCAGGTCCAATACCAGACAGCATCAAGAGTTTTGGCGAATTAAATGAAGACGCTGCGATAATAACTTCGCGATTTGCTTTGATCAGCTCGTTTTTGCCACCGCGTTCGATCTCAACACCAACCGCTTTTTTGTCTTCAATCTTTATACGCGTTGCCAAACCCCGAATGATATCGCAATTGCTGCGTTTGAGCGCTGGCTTTAAATAAGCATTTGCCGCAGACCAACGCCGCCCTTTCCAGACAGTTTGTTCCATGGGGCCAAAGCCCTCTTGTTGATGGCCATTATAATCATCAGTGGTTTGATATCCTGCCTGACGACCCGCCTCAACAAAAGCATTAAAGAGTGGGTTGGAACGTGGACCACGGGTGATATGAAGCGGGCCATTGGTTCCGCGCCAACTCGGATCACCGCCATGGCCGCCATCATGCCAATTTTCCATACGTTTAAAATATGGCAATACATCTTTATAGGCCCAGCCACTTGCGCCCTTCTCTTCCCAATGGTCATAATCTGATGGCGCGCCCCGCACGTAAACCATGCCATTAATCGATGAAGATCCACCGATGACTTTGCCGCGCGGGGCAGCTAACTTTCGCCCGCCCAAATGCGGTTCAGGCTCACTTTCGTAACCCCAATCATACATCGGCATATTCATTGGATAGGATAAAGCTGCGGGCATTTGAATAAGTGGGCCCGCATCCGTGCCACCATGTTCAATCACGATTACAGAATGCTTGCCATCTTCTGATAAACGATAAGCCATTGCGCAGCCGGCCGAACCGGCACCAACAATTACAAAATCTGCCTGGCGCATAAAATACCTCTAAAACTGTGCTTCAACTGGCGTCATAGCAACGTAAACTGTTTTAACTTCAGAATAATGATTGATCGCTTCTTTGGAATTTTCGCGACCAACTCCGGACATCTTCACCCCACCAAAAGGCGCTTCAACTGGCGCCAAATTATAGGTATTGATCCAGCACGAACCAGCTTCAAGCTGATCAATGACGCGGTGACCGCGTTTCAAATCTTGCGTAAACACCCCAGCGGACAAACCAAACTCCGTTGCATTCGCGCGCGCGATCACTTCCTCTTCAGTATCAAAACTTAAGACAGATAATACAGGACCAAAAATCTCATCGGTTGCAATTGTCATATCATCGGTGACATCTGAAAAAATCGTCGGTTCAATGTAAAAACCTTCGCGATCAAGACGATGACCACCAAGAACAAGCCTAGCACCTTCTTCCACACCCTTTTTGATAAAACCAAGCACAATATCAGCCTGACGTTCTGACACCATCGGACCAAAATTTGTCTTTTCATCCAGCGGATCGCCAATAATGGCCTTCTCTGTGCGCTCTTTAAGTCGCGCAAGGAATTTTGGCAAAATACCCTTTTGAACAAACACACGTGTTCCATTTGAACAAACTTGACCAGAGGAATAAAAGTTCCCCAAGATCGCACCACCAACGGCATCTTCAATATCAGCATCATCAAAGACAACAAGCGGAGACTTACCGCCCAGCTCCATTGTGACATGCTTCATGCTTTCCGCAGCCGCTGAATAAACTTTACGCCCAGTAGGCACAGAACCTGTGAGCGAAACTTTGTTCACACGGGCATCCATGATAAGATTTGCGCCAACATCACCAAGGCCTTGGATTACGTTATAAACCCCTGCAGGAAGCCCGGCTTCATGCAATATTTCTGCAACTTTGAGCGCGCATAACGGCGTTGTTTCAGATGGTTTAAACACCATTGAATTCCCGCATGCGAGCGCCGGCGCAGCTTTCCAACAGGCGATCTGTGTTGGATAATTCCACGCGCCAATCCCCACACA
>CAJQOR010000344.1 GCA_905479965.1 uncultured Rhizobiaceae group bacterium
CGCTTATCATCGGTGGCGGTATCATTGGTTATATGGTCGCCCAACGCGTTCAAATGACTGAAATGCCGCAACTTGTTGCAGCCATGCATTCGCTTGTTGGTCTTGCAGCGGTCTTCGTTGCTTTCATTGCACATTTTGAAATTGAAAATGTACGTTATGCGCAAGAAGTTTCCGGTGAAGATATCAAATCATTGGGTGCATTTGCTGCTCTCATCGCTAAGAAAACGGCAGTTGAGATCAACATCCTGCGGGTTGAGTTGTTCCTTGGGTTGTTCATTGGTGCCATCACTTTCACAGGTTCAGTTATCGCCTTTGGTAAACTTGCAGGTAAAGTTTCATCCACTGCTGAAAAGCTGCCCGGCGGGCATGTCCTGAACGCAAGTGCTGCGATCATCTCGCTCATATGTCTGGTTTGGTATTTCAACACGGGTGGATTGATGCCGCTGATTGTTATGACGATCATGGCGTTGTTCATCGGATACCATTTGATCATGGGTATCGGTGGTGCTGATATGCCTGTTGTTGTTTCAATGTTGAACTCCTATTCAGGTTGGGCTGCAGCTGCCATTGGCTTCTCGCTTGGCAACGATCTTTTGATCGTGGTTGGCGCGCTTGTGGGTTCATCTGGTGCGATTTTGTCATACATCATGTGTAAGGCCATGAACCGCTCGTTCATCAGCGTTATCCTTGGTGGCTTTGGTGGAACATCTGGCCCTGCAATGGAAATCGAAGGCGAACAGATTGCAATCGATGCCGATGGTGTTGCAACTGCACTTGAAGAAGCTGATAGCATTGTCATCGTCCCTGGATATGGAATGGCAGTTGCGCAAGCGCAAGCCTCGATTTCAGAACTTACTCGCCGCTTAAGAGCGAAGGGTAAAAACGTACGTTTTGCTATTCACCCAGTTGCGGGTCGTCTGCCTGGTCACATGAACGTGTTGTTGGCCGAAGCCAAAGTTCCATATGATATTGTGATGGAAATGGACGAAATCAACGATGATTTTCCTGATACTGATGTGTGTATCATTGTAGGGTCAAACGATATCGTAAACCCGGCAGCTCAAGATGATCCAAACTCACCAATTGCCGGCATGCCCGTGTTAGAAGTTTGGAAAGCAAAGCAAGTGTTTGTGTCAAAGCGTGGTCAAGGTACGGGTTACTCTGGTATTGAAAACCCGCTGTTCTTTAAGGAGAACACGCGCATGTTCTATGGCGATGCCAAACAATCTGTTGATTCATTGCTACAAAAGATGTCGTAATTCATTTCACGAAATTTGAATTTGTAGGCGAGGGCGGTATTTCTGCCCTCGTTTTTTTATGGTGTTTGATTTAGCGCAAGGCGCAAAATTTATGAGCTGCTAAACTGAATAAAGTTAGGAGCGAAAATGGAGCACGGACATACAATAAAAGAAATTAGAGAACGTTTGGCGGAGAAAAATTCCCCCAGCGATCTGAGAGATTTTGTTTATGGCAGTATCGATGGCACAATCACGACATTTGCAATTGTCGCAGGTGTGGAAGGGGCCAACCTAGCCCCTTCCATTATTATCGCCCTTGGGTTTGCCAATGTTTTGGCCGATGGGTTTTCCATGGCTGCAAGTAATTATAGCGGCACGAAAGCTGAGTTAGATGATATCAAACGTTTGCGCCAAATCGAGGTTCAACATTTGCAAAGTAATCCGGAAGGCGAGCGCGAGGAAATTCGACAAATTCTCATTCTCAAAGGGCTAGAAGGTGAAGTGTTAGAGGGGGCGGTAAATGCTATCACATCTCACAAAGAGCGTTGGATTGACATGATGATGGTTGAGGAATACGGCGTAGTTCCGCAAAATCCTGAGCCACTCCGTGCGGCAATTATCACCTTTTTTGCCTTTATCGTCTGCGGCATGATCCCATTGATATCCTACATATTGGGTGTGGGTGATGCCTTCATTACAGCGATGATTGCCACTGCAGCAACATTCTTTCTTATCGGCGCGTTAAAAAGTAAATGGTCACTTCAAAACTGGATCTGGTCAGGGATGGAAACACTTGGTATTGGCGGCATTGCAGCGGGTTTGGCATATTTTGTTGGCAGCTTATTTGCAGGTTAGCTAAAGCCCTTTACATAGATATTCTTGATCACTGTTTTTAAGGCTTGTTCAAGCTCAGATGATATGAGCCCGGGCCCCGCTTGTATACCGGCTTCACCGTGGAACCAAACACCTGCACACGACGCATCAAACTCAGCCATGCCTAGTGCCAAAAGCCCTGCAATTATACCGCATAGAACATCTCCGCTGCCAGCAGTTGCAAGCCAAGGTGGTGCATTGTTTGAAATAGCGGCTTGATCAGTACCTTTTGCAATAACTGTGTCGGCTCCTTTTAAAACAATTGTTGCGCCCGATTTTACCGAAGCATATTTCGTTCTTTTCACTTTGTCGTCAATTGAAACAAGTTCTGGGAATAATCGTGCAAATTCGCCATCATGCGGTGTTAAAATTGTTGGTGATGATCTTCCCCAGATCATATCAAATAGCGCATTGGGTTGATCGGAAAATGCACTAAGGGCGCCGGCATCAAGGACAACAGATTTATCTGTGCTTAGGATAATAGTTACTCTTTCACGCGTCCATTTATTAGGGGCTAAACCAGGGCCAACACAGACAGCATTGATCCGTTTGTCGTTGAGTATGTTTGAAAGCTCGCGTTCGTTATTAAGTTTTGTCAGCATAATGGCATCGGTGCGTGCGGCATGGGCAGCCATGGTTTCTAGTGGGCATGCTATGGTCACCACTCCCGATCCAATGCGAAGCGCTGCCTTTGCCATCAGACGCGCTGCCCCCGATTTATCCAACTCGCCTGAAACTGAAAGAGTATGACCACGAGAATATTTGTGACCTGTTGTCATTAGTATTGGATAGCGATCTTGCCAAAGCGCTGGGGTGTTTAAATGTAGTGTTGGAGATATTTGATTGAAGACTTTTTTAGAAATCCCGATTTGTCCAAGGTAAATTTCCCCGCATAAATCTCGCCCTGGATATAAAATATGCCCCGGCTTATATCGAAAGAATGTTGCTGTTGCCTGTGCTTTTATTGCCCATCCGGAAATTTGGCCTGTTTGTCCATTAATTCCGCTAGGCAAGTCAATTGCAAGCACATGAGTGGACGATGAATTGATCGCATCAATAACATCTGCATAATGGCCTTTGATCTCGCGTTTAAGCCCCGCGCCAAATATCCCATCAACAATTAGATCATAAGCATTAAAGTCTGGATCGTTGATGGGCGATACATCTTTAATGATCTTTTCAAAAGCAAGACGCGCATCGCCTGAAATCTTGGTGTCATCTCCGATGATTGACAAATCGACATCATATTCATTTTTCTTCAGTAAATCAGTGAGTATAAAGCCGTCCCCGCCATTATTGCCAATCCCAGCTACGACCAAAACATTTTTTACATTTGGGAAATGTTTGCGCAAAACTTCAAATACGAACTCGCCAGCGCATTGCATGAGCTCAATCCCAGCAATGCCGCGCTTAATCGTCAGGGCATCTGCTGTCGACATTTGTTCTGGCGTTAGAAGTTCATGCATCATCTGTCCTGTCATAACAAAATCATCAACCGTTCATGGATGAAGCTGGCGGTCTAAATCTATCACAAAAAAATATCTAAAGCTTTGATCTGGCGCAAGGCGTGACATGCGCATCTTTGTTAAATTGGGATCAACACAAAGGAGATCTTATTATGAAAAAAGATACAATTTTGACCTTCATAGGAACGTCCGCCCCAGTGGATACAATTCAAAAAGCCGTACGCATGGCTGATGATGCAAGTGCACATTTATCCGTCGTGATTTTGGCTGTCGCTCCTCAACTCTACGCTTATGGGTATGGAATTGCATATGGCAGGTTTGTTGGTGTGGAGAATTGGTCACAAGAGATTAAAGACATGACCGATGACATCAATGCAAAATCTGATCAGGTTGAAAAACTTGTTCAAAACGCAGGTATATCAGCGGACGTTTTAATGGAATTTTGCGAAAGTTCATTACTTCGAAACGCGGTTATGAGCCATACATGTTTGGCTGATCGGGTGGTCATTCTCGATCACTCGGGATTGCCTGCCGATATTCTAGATGGTGTAATGTCCGGTGTTATATTTGACGCGCCATCAGGGCTTATTCATGGTCGGAATAGTGATAAAGCAGCCATAGGAAGCCAAAGCGCATTTATTGCATGGGATTCCAGCAAGCATTGCGCTGCAGCTGTAAAATGCGCTTTGCCGTTATTTAACGATGAAACTGACGTTACAATCGGGGTCTTCGATCCGATAAAACGTGAAAATGAAGATGGAGAAGAACCGGGTGCAGATCTTGCAAGCTGGATCAGTCGCCACGGCATGAAAGTGACCATTGAACAATATCCATCCGGTGGAGAAGAGATCGGTGACTGCATCATAAAACGTGCCAAAGAAAAAGGTGCGGATTTGGTTGTCATGGGTGGCTATGGACACATGAAAATTCGTCAGCAGCTGTTTGGCGGTACAACTGAGACCATGCTAAAACAACGAGAATTACCAATATTGATGGCTCACAAATAGGACCCAATTTGGGCGTAAATCTTTGCGCCCATTTACCTATTCATGACCGATATTTCGGGCAATTCACGTTCCGCTGTTCGTCGGATTAATGTCGCTATTTCATTGAAAAGTTTTCCATGCACTGAGCGCTTGCGCCATGTCAGGCCAATTTGGCGATAAAGGTTGATCGCATTTAGGTTCAAGACAGCAATTTCATTCCGGCTACCAATTTCGGACTTCACATAAAGGGCGGGCAAGAATGCCAATCCTACATCCATGCCAACCATCAATCTAAGTGTATCAAGACTGGTGCCTTCATAATCTCGTAATGGATTTGCACCAAGGTCCTCGCAAAGTTGGCTTATCTGGTCATGCATATGATGACCGCGTTCGATAACCAGGACGTTTTGATCTTTGAGGTCGGTCTTGTCGATTTGTGCTCGGCCAGCAAGTCGATGATCGGGTGATGAGACCACCAAAAATGGCTCGCGAAACAATTGCTCCACAACAAGATCAGAATGCTTAATTGGTAGTGGGGAAATCACCACATCATGGATACCTTCTTTCAACTCTAATTGAAGATCCTGGGGTTTCCCCTCTTTCACATAGAGTTTTAAGTTTGGGTAATTTTGGTGCATTTCTGGCACGATATATGGAAGCAGGTATGGGCCCAAAGTCGGCGGCACGCCAATACGAATTGTACCTTCAAATCCATGTTGCGATGCTGCGGCGAGGTTTTTGATTTCCTCAACTTCAGATAAAATGCTGCGAGCTCTATCTGATATCTCACGACCCAATGGAGTAAGC
>CAJQOR010000345.1 GCA_905479965.1 uncultured Rhizobiaceae group bacterium
GTTCTTAATTTATCATCTAAGTTATGGGCTTAGCCTTGCGGTTTGATCGCAATCAAAATTTCCTGCGCCCATTCGCCGATAATTGGGATAAAATCGATCTGTGCAAGAAAATAGACCAAGATGGATACAAGCACTGTCGCACCTAAAACTGAACCTAAACCAAACGCAAGGCCGCGAACGAACTGAAACCCTAGCATCCTCGGTATTGAATTGTGTATTCTAATATACCGATGTTGATTGAGTGTGCTTAATTCCCGATTTAATACGGTGATTTTGTTATGCAGCTCTTCATTGGACATGTTTGTTTGTTGCGGCATTTTGGTTGGCATAGTTTAAAACCCATTGAACTCTTTATTGCAAGGATATAGGTAATTTGTAAGGAATTATCAAAGTTAATCTCGTATTGAGGTCAAAGTTGGTCACACAAGATGTGTGGTTACCATGGCTTTAAATATGATTTGATCGGAATAAATATGATACGTCGACTGTATGATTGGACCATGTCGCTTGCCGGCACCAAGCACGCTGAAAAAGGGTTGGCAGGTGTTTCGTTCTTGGAAAGCTCAATCTTTCCCATTCCGCCGGATGTGATTTTAATTCCTATGGTTGTCGCACGACCAGACAAATGGGTGCGAATTGCTTTCATTTGTACATTGTTTTCAATTCTAGGAGCATTTCTAGGCTATGCGATCGGCATGTTTTTATACGAGACGATTGGTAAGTATGTTCTGGCGTTATATGGCAAAGCTGATAGTTTTGATAAGGTAACTGAGTGGTACAATGTCTATGGTGGCTGGGGCGTTTTGTTTGCTGCTGTCACACCATTTCCTTATAAAGTGCTGACGATCTTCTCTGGTGCGACTGGTTTAAATTTACTGACATTTGCAATCGTTAGTGTCATTGGGCGATCTGCCCGCTTTTTTCTCGTCGCCTACCTTTTGAGCAAATTTGGCGAGCCGATCCGTTTGTTTATTGAAAAATATCTTGGTCTCCTTTTTGCCTTATTCCTAATATTATTGTTCGGTGGTTTTTACGCGGTTAAGTTTTTGTTTTAGGGGGCATAATGTCAGAGAATTCATCATTTTTTGGTGCTTTAACAACACCAATATTGGCAGACCATCGCAAAGTCACGTTTTACGCTGCCATTCTGATGGCTTTGGTGGTTGGCGGCGCGCTCGCATTTGAGCATATTGGTGGCTTTATTCCTTGTGCTTTATGCCTGGAGCAGCGCATGCCCTATTATGTTGGCATCCCAATTACGTTAATCGCAGGCATTACTGCACTCTTTACGACACCAGCACTTATTACCCGCGGTCTTATCCTTATCGCTGGATTGTTGATGGTTTATGGGGTCTATTTGGGCGTTTTCCATTCAGGTGTTGAATGGGGTTGGTGGCCTGGTCCTGAATCATGCGCAACTGTTGCCGATGGTCTGTCAGGTGATGCATCCAATTTGTTGGGTGATCTTAATTCAAAACGTCCGCCATCATGTGATCAAGCTGCAGGCCGTTTCTTGGGGCTATCATTTGCAGGTTGGAACGTGATCGCAAGTGCAATTCTAGCATTCTTTACGCTTCGATTGGCATTTAGAACTGTCTAATAGATCGTTCTAAGGCTGAAGTTCGGAATCCCAGTAGAGAAAATCCATCCAGCTGTCATGGAGATAGTTGGGTGGAAACAGACGTCCATTTTTATGAAGATCATGCATTGTTGGTCGATAAGGTGCCTGACGCGGATGCATCTTGGCGTCCCTTGGCAATTTGCCACCTTTTTTCAAGTTGCATGGCGAACACGCAGCAACAATGTTTTCCCATTCTGTTTGCCCGCCACATCGGCGCGGTGTAACATGATCAAAAGTAAGATCATCTTTTGAGTGGCAATACTGGCATTCAAACTTATCGCGCAAGAATACGTTAAAGCGTGTGAAGGCTGGGTATTCAGGTGGCTTGATATAGTTTTTCAAGCAAACGACGCTTGGCACTTTCATCGAAAAGCTGGGGGAGGAAACCGCGTGATCATATTCAGCAATAATCGTGACGCGATCTAGAAAAACGGCTTTTACCGCATCCTGCCATGACCATAATGACAAGGGGTAGTAACTCAAAGGCCTGTAATCCGCATTCAGCACCAGCGCCGGCAGGGATTGAGGCGAAACGGCAATCGTCACACTCTTCTCCTAAACTACACAACATATTGTGGTTTATACTATGCAATATGTGACGATGTTGTGAAGTATAATAAATTATTTTCCCGTGCTAAAATCCGAGTGGACTTTTTCGACAAATTACAAAGGCAAAATTTCTTTGTTTTTCGTGCTGGCATAATAACTCCAAAGCAGCCGTGCCGCGACGCTTTTATAAGGTGACCAGCGATCGGCAAGTATACGAAGTGTTTTCTCATCGGGTCGATTGCCTTCGTGAAAAATGTCTCCCGCAGCGCTACGTAATGCAATATCACCTGCGGGAAAAAAATCACAATGCCCACAACAAAACATGAGGTAGACCTCTGCACTCCAGCGACCTATACCCTTTAAAGATATCAATTCTTTCAATGCTTTATCTGCAGTCATGAGATCTAATTTTGTAAAATTCATCACGCCTTTAGAGGAAGCATTTGCAATTGCTTTAAAGGTTTTTGCTTTCGCGCGTGATAGGCCAAGCGCCATCAGTTCATCTTCGCTGCAGCGGAGAATATTTGCCTCATTCACCTCGCCAATGCCGTTTTCAACCCGCAACCAAATTGCGTTGGCAGCAGCGCGCGATATTAATTGCGATGTAACGATTTTTGCTAAACCCGCAACGTCACCTTTTGATAGCCGCAACGGCACATGATCAACCGAATTTATAACTGGGATCAGTGCGGGATCCAGCTCGGACAGTTTTTCGAGGGCAAATTCGATATCTGATTCGTTTTTTATTCGATCAATCATTTTAAAAACCTTACACGGTTTGGAACGTGACTGAGAGAAAATCTCATGGCATAGAGGATAAATGGCTCTTGCAAGTTTTAAAAGATTACGTTTTGCCCCCAGTCCAAATGGATATCTTCATTTGGGGCATGCTTATTCTGCATTGTTAAATCAGAAATTGGCGTTGCAATTGGATGCAGAATTTTTGCTGCGCATCGAGGATATCGATCAGACCCGCGCGCGGCCTGAATTCGTAGATGTGATTTTCGAAGATTTAAAGTGGTTGGGATTGAGTTGGCCAGAACCTGCTATGCGCCAATCTGAACGATTTGAAGAATATCAGATTAAACTTGAATGGTTGATTAAAGAAGAGCTGGTCTATCGCGCATTTTTATCTCGTAAGGAGATTAAAGATTTTGCAGAGAAATATAGGCAAAACAATTTCGATGATTGGCTCAGCGATCCGGACGGCGCACCGCTCTACCCAGATTTGTGCAAACGGCAATCACGTAAATTATCGGACCAACGCGCTGATAGTGGAGAACCTTATACTTGGCGGTTGGATATGAAAAAGGCTATTTCATATATTGATCAGGAACTCACTTGGTCAGAATATAATCTTGATTTTATGAAGACTATCATCAACGCTGATCCGAATGCTTGGGGTGATGTGATCATTGCGCGCAAGGATACGCCCACGAGCTATCATTTGTCTGTTGTGCTCGATGATGCCGCTCAAGATGTTGATCTTGTGGTGAGGGGAATGGATCTATATCACGCAAGTTCGGTGCATAGATTGTTGCAAGTTCTGTTTGATCTGCCCGAACCTGGCTATATCCATCACAAACTAATTTTGGACAAAGACGGCCGTAAGCTCTCTAAAAGCAAAGGGGACACATCAATCAAAGCATTGCGCCATGAAAAAGGGCATACGCTTTCTCAAATGAAGCAAGATCTTGGGCTTTAAATTCAGCCACCTTTTAAGGTGTGATGACTTCACTGTATTTTTCAACGATGAAAACATGTCCATTTTCAACGGCATTTGCTGAGACAAGCTTTTGATCAAATTCGTTGCAATAATGTGGAATATCAATTTGCGACATTGGGTCAGTGGTATGAACTTTGACCTGTTCACCAATTTTCACATGATCACGCAAGTAGCGTCGCAAACGCAGCACAGGTAACGGGCATTTTAAACCTTTGAGATCAAGTTCTTGCATGCAAAATTCGATTTACTGACTGTTTTTAACTTTACGCTTCCAAAACTTCCATTTCGGATGTGCGTTGGTTTCCGCAGCCGTATTTGTCTCATCTATAGCAAGCGTTGGCACGGGTACTGCAGGTTCTGCTGCTGCGACAACTTGCGTGGATGGCGCAGGTATAACAGTCTGCGTTGCCGGTGTATTGGTTCTATAAAGATTGGCTGATAGCGCGTTGCTACTTTGCGTATTCGCGTTTCTTTGACGTGAGAACAATGACGCCACTGGTGCTAAGCTTTGTTTGACATTTTCTGAGCGTTGTTCAGCTAAAATTTCGCGTTCTTGTGCGCGTGCTTCTGAAGCTATTTTGGCAACTTCTTGCTCTTTTTCACGCGCTTCATAACGCTCATACTTGGTGACAGCTGCGTCAAACTTTTCCAGATAGTCTTTTTGATATGCCGCGTAGGCGAATTTTAAAGATTGTGGCTGAGACATTTCAGGGCATGCTGCATTGGCGCGGAATTTTCCACCATCCGTTGCTGTTTGATTAAACACATAGCGTTTTTCGCAAACATCTACCTTTGGCGGACGCTTGGTAATTTCAAAATGATCATAACCTTCTTTGATTTGGTTCCAAAAATCAAAGCTGGCATGATCTTTATATCGTGCCATGTTTTCAGGTGTTAGGCGGAATGGGTAGGCCTGTACTTGGAATGCATCCTGGCCACCTTTAAAGGCGTCGCGGGCAAAACCGAAAATTTCAAGAACTTGTTCGTCCGTCATGGAATAACAACCCGCTGATGAACACGCTCCATGAACCATGAGGTTTGACCCTGTTCGTCCGTGTGCGCGGTCAAATCTGTTGGGAAAACCCATGTTAAATGACAGGTAATAACTGGAATTGGGGTTCATCTGGTGCTTGCGGATATTGTAATATCCTTCAGGCGCCTGACGATCGCCTTCTTTATGTTTTGGTCCCAACTGACCTGACCATTTGCAGATGCCATAATTTGTGACAATCTCATAACGACCATTGGGCTTTTGTTTCCAAATCTCAAGCGTGTTTTCTTCTTTGAATATGCGCATCAAAATAGGAGAGCGCGTGGTCATGCCTTGCGCTTTCATTTTTTTAACAAGCTTATCAGGAAGTGGGTGCTCTGCCTTGTTGGAGACAGATGTCAGCGTGTCATTACACCCTGCAAGGGCTAAGCTTGCCGCCAATACGACCCATTTAACGTTAGTAACTGTCATTCTTGTCCGCGTCACACAATTTCAAGTTATCGAATGGATTACTCATACCATTATGATGGTTTTTAAA
>CAJQOR010000346.1 GCA_905479965.1 uncultured Rhizobiaceae group bacterium
GTTAAATCACCAAGTTCGCCTGTCAGTTTCGCCTGATCTCGTTTGAGTATAATAACGCGACTAGCTGAAACAAGCTGTTGTGACAACAATCCCCCCAAATCTGCAAGTTCATCGTCAAGATATCCAAGCTCTCTTTTCTTAGCGTCGCTCTGTGCGAATAACCCTTCAATTTGCTTCTCAAACTGAATGATTTGTTCTTTAAGCTGCTGTTTTTGACCAATGAGTGAGTTGCGCCTTGCGTAAAACAATCTCTTTTGGCTGGAATTGATCTTTTCGATGCCATCTTGGCTATTGGCATAAGATTGAAGCTGGTCATGCTTGACGAATGATATTTCCGTTGACCCATCCTGTTCTGCAACAAGCCTTGTCTCTTGCGCATAAAGACTATCTAGCTGCTTTGTAACAATTGCTAGATTTGCCTTTGTCACAGTGTCATCTAGCTGAATAATCAGATCTCCAGAGTTGATGAGATCTCCATTCTTCACCAGTACTTTTTTGACAATACCACCTTCTTGATGCTGAACTTGTTTTGAGTTGCCTTCCACAACAATTGTACCCGATGCGATGACCGCACCCGCAATTTCAGTCATAGTAGCCCACGCCGTGACACCACCTAACAGGCAAAATATCGTCACAAAGGCAGCCAACATGTATTTGCGTACTCCAGACTGAAGTGACTTATCTGGATTTTGAGTATTATCCATAAGGTTTATTCCCGCGCCTGCACTGAGACCGGCGCAAGAGCCTTTTGAAGAACTTCGTCTTTTGGTCCGAAAGCAGATTGCTTACCGTCTTTCATCACTAGGATCTTCTCCACTGCAGCTATGGCACTTGGACGATGGGCAATAACAATGACGATTGAACCCCTGTCGCGCATTTCTTTAATTGCATTCGTGAGCGCAATCTCGCCTTCAGAATCCAAGTTTGAATTTGGTTCATCTAAAACGATGAGAAACGGTTGTTTATAGATTGCACGCGCCAAAGCGATCCGTTGCTGCTGGCCTGCTGAAAGTCCATAACCAGATTGGCCAATAATTGTATTATAACCATCGGGTAGTCTCGATATCATGTCGTGAATATCAGCGAATTTTGCGGCTTCAATGATATCCTCCGATAGGGCATCTGGCATAAAACGAGAAATATTCTGGCTGATAGTTCCATCAAACAATTGGATATCTTGTGGTAGATAACCAATAAAAGAACCAATTTTATCGGTATCCCACTGATCAAGTTCACATCCATCGAAGCGAACCGAACCACGAAGTGCGGGAGTTACGCCAACAATTGCGCGTGCCAAAGTTGATTTTCCTGACCCAGACGGACCGATGAAGCCGAGACCTTCACCAGCTTGTAACTTGAAATCAATATTCTGAACAAACAACTGTTTTAACCCCGCAGGACCACAAGAAACCTGTTCGATAGTTAAAGTGGCAGCCGGCAAGGGCAAGTCAAGAATCTCAGTTGGAAGAATACGATCTTCCAAAATGGTTTGAAGACGTTTTTTGCTTTGCCTTGCTCCAACGAAAGCGGGCCAATGGGCAACGGCTTGTTCAATCGGTGCAAGTGCTCGTGATGTCATAATTGATGTGACCTGCCCCCTATAAACTCCTCCAGATTTGAGTAGAATTTGTCCCAATAATTGGAGACAAAGAATGAAGCGTAGATTTAGCGACGAGCAAATCATTTCAATGATTAAAGAGCAGGAGAATGGCATTCCAACATCAGAAGTTTGCCGTAAATATGGGATTAGCTCCGCTAGTTTTTATAAATACAAGTCGAAGTACGGCGGCATGGACGTTTCAGATGCTAAAAAGCTCAAGGCATTGGAAGATGAGAACAACAAGCTCAAAAAGTTGTTGGCCGAACAGATGTTGGATAATGCAATGCTTCGTGATGTAAATTCAAAAAAGTGGTAACGCCCGCAGCCAAGCGAGATGCTGTTGCTCATCTTCAATCACAACATGGAGTGAGTGAGCGGCGGGCGTGTGATGTTCTGCAAGTTGATCGATCAAGTGTGCGATACAAAAGCACTAGGCCTGATGATGTGGATTTGCGTGAAGCTATGAAGAATATGGCTGCTGTGCGCCGACGTTTCGGTTACAGGCGCATTCATGTAATGTTGCGGAGGCAGGGTTGGCAGGTCAATCATAAGAAGATTATGAGGTTATACCGCGAGGAGAAGCTGCATGTACGTAAACGTGGCGGTCGGAAACGAGCCTTGGGTACAAGAAAGCCCATGCTTTTGCCAAACCGTGTGAATGAACGTTGGAGCTTGGATTTTGTGCATGATGTTTTCACAGATGGTCGCAAGTTTCGTATTCTTGCCGTTATAGATGATTTTAGTCGTGAATGCTTGTCTCTGGTTGCAGACACATCATTATCCGGTATGCGAACCGCACGAGAGTTAAATAAACTGATCCAACAACGTGGCAAACCAAACACTATTGTCTCTGATAATGGCACTGAATTTACCAGTATGGCTATATTAAAATGGTCTGAGGAAAAGGCCGTCGAATGGCATTATATCCAGCCCGGTAAACCGATGCAAAACGGATTTGTTGAGAGCTTCAACGGCAGCTTTAGAGATGAGTGTCTCAATGAAACACTGTTCTCAACTTTATCAGAAGCCAAAACTAAAATCACAGAATGGAAGGATGACTATAACCAAAACAGACCTCACTCATCGTTGGGTAATATCACGCCCAACGAATTTGCCATGAAAATGGCATTGCAAAAGCAGGCCGCATAAGGTCATAAATAAACCGATGAATTCTCCAAATCAATGGAGGGAAGTTCGGGGCAAGGTCATAACTTTGCTTGAGCAAGATCGGATAAGTGAAAAGATTGCAATATCGAGCCACGTTGCGCATCGGATCAAACGACTTACCAAACTTTATAGTGAGACAGATCGAACTGAACTCATACCGCCACTTTTATTGCTGGCCGGAGCCTATGGCAGCGATATTACCGAAAAAGCATGTAAGTCAGCATTTACGAAAAGAATGATCCATCTTGCGTTAAAC
Organism: uncultured Rhizobiaceae group bacterium; assembly: GCA_905479965.1. The sequence continues at coordinate 3,024 of CAJQOR010000346.1, forward strand.
TATCAGAATAAGCGGACTTTCGAGAGGTTGTCGAAAACTTTGAACCTTGATGAGGCTGTGGTGGACGGTACCGAAAGATGCCCTCAAACATCCATAAAGATGAGACAAGCAGATATTGATCTTGCCTATGCAATATATGGTGACAAAGCTGCGGAAAAAAGATTTTTTACCGCTAAACAATATTCAACGTCGCGCG
>CAJQOR010000347.1 GCA_905479965.1 uncultured Rhizobiaceae group bacterium
CTTGTCTTCAACTGATATCCAAGCCAAATGGCACCAGGATACAGGTTATCTTCCGATCACATCAGCTGCTGGTGATAAAACAAAAGCTGACGGATTTTATAATGATAACCCTGGTACAGACATTGCCGTTATTCAAATGACAGCAAAAGAGCCAACAGCAAACTCTAAAGGCTTGCGTCTTGGTTCATTTGATCAGATTCGCGGTATTATTGATGAAGAGTTAGAAGCTGTTTGGTCAGGTGATAAAACAGCGCAAGAAGCACTCGATAGTGCTGTTGCGCGTGGCAATCCGTTGCTGCGACGCTTTGAGCAAGCAAACCGCTAAAACTCCCGAGCAAAGGGTTGTCGGAAGAATTAATATCTTCCGACAACCGCTATAAAATTGGAACAAGCTTATGGAAAAACGTGTTCGTTTTAACGGCTGGTTGTTGCCACTTTGTCTGGTGTTTCCGCAGATATTGATATCTGGAATTTTCTTTTTCTATCCTGCCGGGCAGGCTATATGGCAATCAATGTTTATACCCGATCCGTTCGGCCTATCATCCCAGTTCGTTGGGCTTGGTAATTTTGAATTTCTACTATCAGATAGATACTATTTAGCGGCGTTTGGTACGACAGCACTTTTTTCGACGCTTGTGACGATCGTATCCATGGTACCGGCGCTGTTTCTTGCGGTATTGGCAGATCGTTTGATTAAGGGCGCGTCAACGTATCGAACATTGCTTATCTGGCCATATGCTGTCGCACCCGCTATTGCAGGTGTTCTTTGGTTATTCATGTTTAATACCCGAGTGGGTATCGTCTCGTGGTATCTGGGCCAGTTAGGTTATGACTGGAACCATGTTTTAAATGGCGAGGAGGCCATGGGGCTGGTGGTTGTTGCATCAGCCTGGGGACGAATAAGCTATAATTTCTTGTTTTTCTTTGCAGCATTGCAAGCTGTGCCGCGCTCTGTGATTGAAGCTGCTGCAATTGATGGCGCAAGATTTTGGCGCCGCTTTTATACAATCGTATTGCCGTTGTTATCACCGACAACATTCTTCTTGTTGGTTGTGAATATCGTCTATGCGTTTTTCGAAACCTTCGGTGTCATCCACACAATTACATCTGGTGGCCCGCAGCAATCGACGACAATTTTGGTCTACAAAGTGTTCTCCGACGGATTTGTCGGTCAGGATCTTGGATCTTCTGCGGCGCAGTCCGTTATATTGTTGGTTGTTGTTGGTGCGCTCACTGTTCTGCAATTTAAATTCGTAGAGAAGAAGGTGCATTACTAATGAGTAAGATCATAAAAGACCCTGCACCTGGTATGGTGGAGAATAGAGGTAGCTCATTGTGGCTCACCCATGCATTGATGATCTTTGGTATTTTGATTGTCTTCTTTCCAATCTGGCTTGCATTTGTTGCATCTACTGTGACCCAGCCAGAGATTGTTAAGCCGCCAATGCCGTTATTGCCAGGTGGTCATTTTATAGAGAATTACACCCGCGCTTTGTTTGCAGGTGTGAATGTACCAGTTGCGACAATGCTGTTTAACTCGCTCGTGATGGCGATTGGCATCGCGGTTGGTAAAATTATCATCTCGCTTTTGTCGGCATTTGCCATTGTTTATTTTAAATTTCCTGGCCGTTCGACATTTTTCTGGATGATCTTCATTACATTGATGCTTCCTGTTGAAGTTCGTATCGTGCCGACCTACGAAGTTGTGGCTGGCTTTGGAATGTTGAACAGTTATTCAGGCTTAATATTCCCACTTATTGCATCAGCAACGGCTACGTTTTTGTTTCGGCAATTTTTCATGACAATCCCGGATGAATTAGCTGAAGCGGCGCGCGTTGATGGCGCACGTCCTATGCGTTTTTTCATCGACATTATCATACCTATGAGCCGCACAAATATAGCCGCGCTCTTTGTGATTTTGTTCATCTATGGTTGGAACCAATATCTGTGGCCTTTGTTGATCACGACCGAACCTGACATGAACACTATTGTTATGGGTATCAAACAAATGTTCCCTTCTGGTGATGATACTGCTGATTGGCCGGTCATTATGGCAACGTCCATTTTGGCAATGATCCCTCCAGTTGTTGTGGTGATTTCTATGCAGAAATTATTCATCAGCGGACTAGTAGATAGTGAGAAATAAATGGCAACTGTAAGTCTAAAAGACATTAAAAAACGCTATGGCAAGACTGAAGTTATCCATGGTGTAACCGTCGATATCCAAGACGGCGAATTCATTGTAATCGTTGGACCTTCTGGCTGCGGTAAATCAACGCTTTTGCGTATGGTTGCAGGCCTTGAAACCATCAGCGAAGGAGAGATCCAAATCGATGGTGGTAGGGTGAATGAAAAAGAACCCATGGACCGTGACATCGCTATGGTTTTCCAAAATTATGCACTTTATCCGCATATGTCTGTTCGCCAGAATATGGCGTATAGTTTGAAAATTGCAAAAGTTTCTGCGGATGAAATTGAGCAGAAAGTCCAGGATGCTGCAAAACTTTTGCAACTTGAACCATATTTGGATCGCAAACCGAAAGAACTTTCAGGTGGTCAGCGTCAGCGCGTAGCAATGGGGCGCGCAATTGTGCGTGAACCTGCAGTGTTTTTGTTTGATGAACCGCTCTCCAATCTTGATGCTAAGTTGCGGGTTCAAATGCGTCTTGAAATCAAGCAGCTGCAGTCGAATTTAGGTATCACATCGCTATATGTGACACATGATCAGGTCGAAGCCATGACTATGGCTGATCGAATGATTGTCATGAATGCGGGTATTGCGGAACAAGTAGGGTCACCACTTGATGTGTATCAAAAACCACAGACATTATTCACAGCTCAATTTATTGGTAGTCCTGCAATGAACATTGTCGCTGGTAAGGTGAAATCTGGAAAAGTCTCTATCGGTAATTGTGAAGTCTGTGACACAGATGCACCCGATGGACCATTGTCGGTTGGCTTGCGTCCTGAGCATGTTGTGATTGATCCTGAAGGTTCGCTTACAATCAAAGTATTCCAATCAGAGCCACTTGGTGCCAATACACTTCTTCATGGCAAAATGGGTGATGAACCGTTTACTGCAAGTGCACCAGGCGTGCACAAAATTTCTAAAGCGGGTGAGGAGATCTGTCTTTCGATCGCGCCTGAATATGTGCATATGTTCAATACTGATACAGGAAAGCGGATTGGATGATCCATTCCCAATTTCTTCGCGAAAAACTACAAGGATCTGATGCAAAACCTCTGATTTATGGGCATCGTGGTGCGCGTGGTGAATTGCCAGAAAACACAATGCCAAGTATACGACATTTGGTTGAGAACGGAATTTTTGCAGTCGAGATTGATGTTCAAAATACAGCGGATTCAGTGCCCGTTCTTCATCATGACCCTGAAATATCGGTTAATCTTGCCAAGGATCGCAATGGGGATTGGCTTGATAAAACAGGGCCAAAAATTATCGAAAGCACGTATTCTGATTTGGTGCGTTATGATTTAGGTGCGCTTAAACCCGGTACTGACTATCAAAAGAAGTTTCCCAATCAAATCGAGTTAGATGATGTAACCGTTCCAACTTTGGAAACATTTTGCGAATGGTTGAGCGGACAACCAGATTTCGTTGCAAATATTGAAATCAAATCTTATGCAAACCGTTCTGACCTTGGTGATAGCCCTTCTGGTCTAGCGAGAACTGTCATTAATGCGCTGGAAAAACATCACGTGAGCGAGCACGCGATCATATCTTCTTTTGATTGGCGAGTGCTGACGGAGTGTCGCCGACTGGATGATCAAATTACGCTCGGTTTTTTGAGCTATTTTGATCGCCCCAACCCGCCGATGCAACCCAATATTTATTTCAACTCTCCATGGATGGCAGGCGCTTATTGGTCTGGAAATGATGCGTCTTTCCCTCGTATTGTCCAGAGGCTTGGCGGTCAGATATGGGCTCCATATTTTCAAGATATAACAAAAGAACATGTGATTTCTGCTCAGCAATTTGGGCTAATAGTCAATGTATGGACGGTGAACGAAGAAGCGGACATTTTAAGGATGATTGATTATGGTGTGGATGGCATCATTACCGATTTTCCTGCGCGAACAAAGGCGCTTCTCTCAAGTATCTAGG
>CAJQOR010000348.1 GCA_905479965.1 uncultured Rhizobiaceae group bacterium
GTGACGGGTCAGATTTTGATGGTTGATGGAGGATTTACCGCAAAATGAAAGCTTTGGTTTATACAGCAGAGAAAACGCTTGAATATATGGATTTTGCAGACCCCACCCCCGGTGAAGGTGACGCTTTAATCCAGATTGAAAGTGTTGGCATTTGCGGCTCGGACATGCATGCGTTTTTGGGTCATGATGAACGACGCCCTGCCCCACTTATCTTGGGGCACGAAGCTGCTGGAACCATTATGTCCGGCGCACAAAAAGGTCAACGTGTCACCATTAACCCGCTTGTGAGTTGCGGCAAATGCGAATTTTGCCTGCAGGGTCGGAATAACATCTGCGAAAATCGTCAGATTATTTCTATGCCACCTCGTGAAGGTGCTTTTGCACAAATGATTTCAATGCCTGTGGGCAACCTTGTAAATGTTCCTGATCATGTCCCGTTGGAAAAAGCAGCGCTTGCGGAGCCTATAGGTTGCGGTTGGCATGCCGTTCAATTGGCGAAAAAAAACAGTCATAAGCCGATAGAAGAATGCAAAGCATTAGCGATCGGTGGTGGTGCCATCGGACTGGGTGCTGCATTGTGTTTAAAAGCAGCGAATTGCCCAGATGTCACGATTGTTGAAGCCAACGAAGTTCGCAGAAATTTCGTGATAGAAAAAACGGGTATACATGTGATCGCGCCTGAAGAGCTTTCTGGAGGATCTAATTTTGGTGTCATCATCGATGGTGTGGGCATTAATGCGACGCGTAAATCTGCATCAACTCAAATAAAACAAGGCGGCACGATTGTGCATATTGGCTTAGGCGATGCGCGCGATGGACTTGATATTCGCCGCATGACGTTGCAGGAAATTACTTTTATCGGATCTTACACTTATACGCATCAAGACTTCATCGATACCGCAGAGGCGATTTTCGATGGACGATTGGGAGATCTATCATGGACAGAACAGCGCCCATTGTCTGACGGGCAAAATGCCTTTGAAGACATCTTGGCCGGGCAAGTTGCTGCACCAAAGACTATTTTAAAACCTTAAACAGTTAGCTAGCCATCAAAGAGTGCATTTTTTAAGGCTTCTGCGCCCTCTAACAGATATTGTTTCCGCCCTTCTAAATCGGCAAGTGACAACCGTTGGATAGGACCGTGGAAAGCCAGAGCTGCGACAAAGCGGCCATGGGAATCAGTTACGGGTACGGATATCGCCACCATATCTTTCATGAACTCTTCAAGATCTATTGCATAACCACGTTTGCGGCATTGCTTGAGATCTTCCAAAAGACTTTCGGCCGTTGTGTGGGTTTTGTCTGTTAATTTATCCAGCTTCAAACCTGCAACAAATTGTTCCCGCTTTCCCTTTGGCATGCTCGCCATAAATGTTTTTCCACTGGCTGTGCAATGGAACGGAACATTTGAACCAATGGGTAATTGAATACGAAATGGCCAGTCAGCTTCAACACGGTCAATATAGTTCATACCCGTTTCCTCCGGTATAACCATATTCACAGTCTCATTAACTTCGCGCGCGATATCGAGCAAAATTTGGTGGCGCGTGATGTGAAAACGTGAGGCATGCAAAAGCCCATTGGCAATGAGGCGCAATCTGCGGCTTGGACGTAGTCTCTTCCCATCGGTCTCGCGAATTAAAAAGCCCTCTGCTTCAAGGGTTGTGCAGAGGCGATGAACGGTTTGTTTTGGTAAACCCAACTCCGCATTTATCTGCGTTGGGGTCATCGCGCTATCGCTGCGCCCCAATATTTCCAAAATCAGAAGTGTCCTTAAATTTGTTGGAATCCTGCTTTCCTCATTCACTTTTCAATCTCCCTCTTTACATCCACCTAAAAAAGGATATAGAGTGAAAATGAGGAAAAAACAAGACAAAAAGTCTCATTTTTTGTATCGGGAGCGTTTTTTTTGGAATTTGACTATGTTGTTGTGGGTGCAGGCTCTGCGGGCTGCGCTGTCGCTAACCGACTTTCTGAAAATGGAAAGTATCAGGTTGCGGTAATTGAAGCAGGAGGCAAGGACAACAATCCTTGGATCCACATACCCGTGGGATATTTTAAAACGATGGATAACCCGAATACAGACTGGCGTTATAAGACCGAGAACGACCCGGGCATTAATGGCCGGTCGATCCCTTGGCCACGCGGTAAGGTTCTGGGTGGATCGAGCTCTATTAACGGGCTGCTATATGTGCGCGGACAGGCAGAAGATTATGAGCATTGGCGTCAGCTTGGCAATGAAGGCTGGGCTTGGAAAGATGTACTTCCCTATTTCAAACGTGCAGAAACATGGGGTGGAGACAACAAAAGCGACGAACGCGGTGATAGCGGTCCATTGTCAGTGTCCCCTACTCGATTAAAACGTGATGTCGTTGAAAAATGGATCGATGCAGCTGAAGCTGCAGGTTACAAGAAAAATTCAGATTACAACAGCGGTGACCAAGAAGGCGTTGGATATTTTCAACTTACCATGATTGACGGCAAAAGATGCTCTTCAGCTGTTGCTTATTTAAAGCCTGCGCGTAGCAGATCAAATCTGAAAATCATCACCAAGCACCAAGTTGAAAAAGTTATCATTGAAAATGGTAAAGCCACAGGCGTAAGTACATTTGTTGGCAATAAGAACGTGGTCATCAAAGCGCGTAAGGAAGTTGTCCTTTCTGCCGGCGCTATCGGTTCACCACAAATTCTGATGCTATCAGGCGTTGGAGCAGGCGAAGAGCTTTCAAAAGTAGGTATAGAGACCAAGGTTGACCTTAAAGGCGTTGGCAAAAACTTGCAGGATCACTTGCAAGCGCGGCCTGTTTTCAAGACAGATCTCTCAACGATCAATGTCGAAATCAACAATATTTTCAAGCAGGGCATGATCGCACTTCATTACGCATTAAAGCGTTCTGGCCCTATGGCGATGGCCGCAAGTCTTGGAACAGGGTTTTTGAAAACTGACCCAAAACTCGATACACCGGATATTCAGTTTCACATCCAACCGTTTAGCGCCACAAAGCCTGCTGACGGACCACATAAGTTTTCAGCATTTACAGCATCCGTGTTGCAAATGCGTCCCGAAAGCGCTGGACATTTGCAACTAAAATCAGGTGATTATCGTGATCACCCGGAAATTCATCCGAACTATCTTGCAACGCAGCTTGATCAAGACACGATTGTAAAGGGTATTCAGATAGCGCGAAAAATTGCGCAGTTTGAACCACTGAAATCTCATGTCATTGAAGAATTTGCGCCGGGTCGCGAGGTTGATTTGGATGATTACGAAGGCACACTGGATTGGGCGAGAGAAACTTCGGTTACCATCTACCATCCAACCGGTACATGTAAAATGGGACCGGACAGCGACACGATGTCGGTCGTGGATGCACGCTTGCGCGTAAAGGGTGTTGAAGGTTTGCGCGTTGCAGATGCATCAATAATGCCACAAATCATGTCGGGCAACACAAATGCCCCATGCATCATGATTGGCGAAAAAGTATCAGACATGATTTTAGAGGATGCGGGATAATGATGGAATGGATTTCAACTCTTGGGTGGGCAGATGTCCTTGATTTTGGCAAGATTATTATTGCTGATCTCATTTTGTCAGGTGACAACGCTTTAATTATCGGAATGGCTGCGGCGGGTTTATCGCCGGAACTTCGTAAAAGAGCAATCTTATACGGTATGGTGATCGCAGCTGTGCTGCGCATCGTATTTGCAATCGTTGCGACGAGCCTTTTGGAAATCCCTGGCATTTTGTTCATCGGTTCATTGCTCTTGTTCTGGGTATGTTATCGACTTTATATCGAGATCAAAGAGAATGTGGACGAGAAAGCCGAACACGCGATGGAAACGGCTGAAAACCTGGAGGAAGGTTATACCGGTGCGCCACGGAGAACTATGTTCTCGGCGCTTGTTTCCATCACCATAGCTGATGTCTCTATGTCGCTTGATAACGTACTTGCGGTCGCTGCAATTGCGGATGGCGACACGACAATGTTGGTCTTCGGACTTGGTCTTGCGATTGTGCTCATGGCCTTCGCTGCAACGCTGATTATGAAGCTGTTAACACGCTATCCATGGATATCTTGGTTAGGTCTGGTTGTTCTTGCATATGTCGCAGCGGAAATGATGTATCGGGGGATTTTTGAAGCACCTAATGGAGTGGGTCATATATTTGGAATCTTTTAGATTTCGTTGAAAAACGTGCGTCATATTCGTACGGAAACTGTTTGGAATTGCGGTGTAACTTCGTCATAGTTACATTCGTATAAAGGGCTAAGAAGGATGCCTTCGTGTCTTAGCCGTCATCATTGAGAAGGCATAACTTAGGGAGGAGATAAATATGAATTTATCTAAAATTTTAACAGGCGTAGCAGCTACAGCACTTGGTCTTTCATTGATGGCCTCTTCCGCTTTGGCTGAGAAAACTATTCGTATTCAATCAGTGCTGCCAACAACAGCTGACGAAGTTGTTATGTTGAAAGCATTTGGTGACGATGTTGCATCACTGACAAACGGCTCACTGAAAATCGAAGTATTGCCAGCTGGTGCTGTTGTTGGTCCACGTGACATCATGGATGCGGTTGACGCCGGTCTTGTTGAAGGTGGTTTTGCTTGGACACACTATTGGGGTACTGCGCGAATACAAGGCGCGCACAAAGATCTCCGAAGTCTGAACTCACATGGATGTTTGGAAGGAGCTTCCGGACACCTGTGGATCCGAACTTATGACATGTCCGAGAATGCTCAGGTCGATGTTTTGAACATCATCCCAAAAG
>CAJQOR010000349.1 GCA_905479965.1 uncultured Rhizobiaceae group bacterium
GTAGCGGCAAGCGTGGGAGAACCATCAACGACGGCGTTGCAACTGACCATGATTAGCATTGGTGTACTTGGTGTTATTTCTATAATTTTTATAGGATTTCTCGCAACGAGCATGGCAACGATATTTGCTGCTGCAATTACATATTATTTCACCAATCTGTCCGATGATAAAATAGATGGTCATACCGGAGATACAATTGGTGCAACTCAACAATTATCTGAGATTGCCATATTAATTGGGTTTGCGCTTGTTGTGTGATTGCAATCATAATTTTGATATCTATATAATCGAGCATGGCTACTATTGAATCACCGTGCAATCTTGTTTGCTCCATCGACTTAAAGACCGGATATTGTTTTGGGTGCGGACGCACCGGACGAGAGATCACGGCTTGGGTTAATTTCACACCTGCAACGCGGCGTGACATCATGGATATTTTACCTGAACGTATGGAATTGATAGAGCAAAAGCCGCGCCGCGAGACCAAACGTCAGCGACTGGCAAGAGAGCGCGAAGAAAAACGATAAGTCTAAAAGAAGCTTACAAAAAAGCGCAACGCTACAAGAATTAAAAACACTCCAAAACTTATTTCAAGTTGGCGTCGCTTGAGCCTGTGCGCAAGTTTTGCCCCAATTGGTGCAAAAATCAGTGTTGTTGGTATAACCAAGATAACCGCAGGCCAATATATAAATCCTGAGGAATACGTCGGCAGATTATCAACGCCCCACCCCGCTATAATATAACCAATTAAGCCTGGGACTGCGATCAATACGCCCACACCTGATGATGTTGCAACAGCTTGGTGAATAGGTCGGCCAAAAAGCGTCATGAAGGTATTGTTAAATATCCCGCCGCCAATACCCATAAGTGCTGAAAAAAGACCAATAGAATACCCCACTATAATACGCACAAACCCGAGCGGAATATCAGGAGCGATAATCCATTCGGGTCGGTTTATCAGCAAGCGGATCGCAACGAGTGTTGCGATCAGTGCAAATATCAAACGCAAGATATCACCCGATGCTATTGAGGCAATGTAAGAAGCTGTAAACACGCCCAACGGAATGACGATGAACCATTTTTGGATGATATCACGGTCCACCTCACCAAGGCTTTTATGGGCAAGATAAGAACGGATGGAAGTTGGAATGATAATGGCAAGCGATGTGCCTATAGAGATGTGCATGACTACGGTTGGATCAATACCTAAAGCGCTGAAAGCTTGAAAGAATACAGGTACAAGCACAGCTCCACCGCCAACACCAAACAGCCCAGCTAACAAACCAGCGATAACACCTGTTAACAATAGCAGTATCGCAAAATATAGAAGATCAATTGAAAGCATTGAAGACATCAAACCAACCGACTTAATTGTCGGATTGACTTCGTCATAGTTCACAATTTCGTCCAAGACCACCCTTGGGGTTACAAATACTGCATACTGAAAATACGGTTACGATCTAAAGTGAACAATGCTTGTAGCTCGTTTTCCGCTGACGTAAATCGAAATGGAAATGGTCTTTGTGGTAGCGATCACTGCCAGGCCCGAGCACTGTTGTGAAGTATTTACAGCTCTCTGCCCGAACACTATTAAGCAGGCCTTTTTCCCGGAAAGCAAATAGTCCTGGACGCCTTACCACAATGGTTTTGCCATTATTGAGGTTGATCTTACCAATATCAATGGCGTTACCCTTTGCATGCTCTGATAATCTGCCACCAACTTTATTATTCATTGTGCGGCAAGAATAAGCCGACATTTGATGAATAGATTTAATGCCAGCCAAATAGCGAACGCGCGCAGCACCTGCCAATTCGTTTTTCACCCACTTTGCAAATGCGAGCGCCATTGGACAGTTCAATGTTGCATCGGGAATAATATCGATGCCACCAGAGAGCGATTTAACCTTCACGGGTGCCGCAATCCCACAAGAGCCCTTCCCAACTACGGGAGCTGGTAAGTCAAAGCGCACACCTAATCTTTTTAACTGACGCTGACAGGCACTTTCTGCACGATTTGCGCCACCTAAAAACGAAGGCTTGGACAACAATCCAGCCACCAGCGCCTTTTTCTTTTTAGGAGCCTCTTCAGTTACCTTACGGCTTTCATAGCTCTGATCAAAAAGCGCAACATTGGGCGAGCGCGCCGAATGGACGGGCCCAATAAGCGAACCTTGCGGAAGAGAGGCAGCCGGTGTTGTCGGCACATTTGGCGTAATCGACGAAACAACATCGCCCGGCGGCAACAAAACGCGCTCGGGTGAACATGAGGTCAACACGATACAAAACAACATACTAAACGCTGTTACACGCTTTAAATTTTTAAGATTACCCAATTTAAAACCCTGCATGATACGCAAAACTCCTGTTGCAAGGACAAGTTTCAACTAATATGCCTGATTGAGGTAAAGGAATTATGAGTCTAAAATTAACCATGAATCGCCGAAAATTAACGAGGTCCTGATGTCCAACACACAAACACCAACTGGTGAACTTACTCTTAGAACGCTGGCAATGCCTGGGGACGCCAATGCCGCAGGCGATATTTTCGGTGGTTGGGTGATGGCTCAGATGGATTTGGCTTGCGGCATTAAAGCTGCCGAACGCGCGCACGGCCGAGTGGTAACTGCTGCTGTTAAAGAAATGGTGTTTAAAAAGCCTGTTAAGATTGGTGATACCCTTGGGATTTATATCGATATCGTGAAAGTTGGCCGCACTTCCATGACCTTACAAGTGGATGCGTGGGTGCAGCGATATCTAACCGAAGTGACTGAAAAAGTAACCGATGCCCGCATTGTTATGGTCGCATTAGATGACAACGGAAAACCCAAGAAAATCCCAGCGGACTAAGATTACTTCACTGATTTACTCAGCTGCCGTCAGCTCAAATTCAATCGCATTAAAAGCTGTTTGGATAACCTCTGGCGTGGCATCAGCTTTCACCGCATCAGTTGATAATATCTGTCTGAAACGTCGCGAACCACGTTGACCATGGAACAAACCAACCATATGACGGGTCACATGGATCAACCTGCCACCCTTTGACATATGTTCATCGGCGTGCGCCATCATGGCTTTGCAAATCTCTTGCCAATTAATTTCAGATGGCGCGTCTGAATAGATTTGATGATCAACATCGCACAGTAAGCCAGAATTGTGATAAGCCGCCCTGCCCAACATCACACCGTCCACATGATCAAGATGCTCTTTTGATTGGGCAATATCGGTAATTCCGCCATTAATTCCGATAAATAAATCAGGATTTTGCGCTTTTAAGCGATAAACGCGTTCATAATTTAACGGCGGGATATCGCGGTTTTCTTTAGGTGACAGACCCTGCAGCCAAGCTTTGCGCGCATGCACCCACAAAGCATCAACACCCACGCTAATTAAACCTGATATCATATCATCAAGAGCAATTTCTTCATCCTGCTCATCAACGCCAATTCGGCATTTCACTGTGATGGGAATATCAGTGACTGACTTCATCTTCGAAATACAATTTGCCACCAATTCAGGCTCGCGCATTAAGCAAGCGCCAAAAGTACCCGACTGAACACGATCTGAAGGACAACCGACATTAAGATTAATCTCATCATAACCAAACTTGGCACAAATTGTTGTTGCCGCAGCAACACGATCCGGATCAGATCCGCCAATTTGCACCGCAATCGGATGCTCCATATCATTATAGCTCAGCAAACGTTCAGGATCGCCATGCAAAATCGCTTCCGCCACTACCATTTCAGTGTAGAGCAGTGCATTTTTGCTTAGCAGTCGATGCAGATAACGGCAGTGCTTATCCGTCCAATCCATCATCGGTGCAACGGCGAAGATTTTATCTTTGTTGCGATATGAATTTGCAATATTGTCTGACACTTAATCCAAATCACTTTCTACTGAACGTTTGTTTTTTA
>CAJQOR010000350.1 GCA_905479965.1 uncultured Rhizobiaceae group bacterium
CATAAGTCTCAGCATCTTCAAAACGTTTTAACAGCACGATGATCTCCTCCCAAAGAAGTGCAAATTTTGATTAGAACGCGAGATTAATGACCCGCGTTCTGATGATCCCTTTTTTTAGAAGTTTTCGCCCGCTTCAATGCGATAGCCTTGGCCTTTATCGATCATCGCAACAAGACGAATGATACAACCATCACCACGATCCCAGTTCCAAGGGAAGAAAGCGAACGTGCAGCGTTTTCCGGTAATTGCATCCAAATCGCCACCAACGTTTTCAATACCCAAAATACCGTTGCTAAATAGTTTATTATGAACTGGCTCCCACTCTGGGAAATCGTCTTTCCAGTTTCGGCCACCCGACCATTCAGTATATTCATCTTCAAGATGCGGCAAAATAGGACCATTACGTTGCGGGCCAATCGCGGTTGCTAATGGGTGATCATTGGCTTGAGTATCGTGACCAACAACTTTAATTCCTTTTTCAACCATCCAATCGGCGGCTGACGACACAAGACCTGGGCAATATGCGAAGTAATCACCATCTTCATATTGTTTGTGCCAGCCTGTATTGATGATCAGAACATCGTTTTTACGGATCGCATGGCCACAAGCTTTCTCAAGATCGTCAGCTGTGATCGGCTCCCATTTCTTTTTTGGAATAGAAACAACCAACCCAGAACCAAAGAAATGCGGCAAAGGAACCTCATCGATAAACGGTGTTCCGGGCACCACATGCGCTGGCGCATCAATATGCGTCGTTACATGCATTGTTGTTGTGATTGTCTGACTAAGTACACCAGATTTGGCCATATAGTGCTTACGCTCAATAGCTACATCTTTAAAATAAGGCCAGTTGGGACACTGAAAACCATATCTATGGCTGAGGTTATAAAACTCAATTCCCATATCGTTGTCTGTGTTTGCCTGGAATTCAATCCCACGAATTTCAACCATGATTTTCTCCTCCACATGTCGCTTATTCGCGACGCTATTTAATGTCTTTCGGTATATTTGATACACCTGTCTCACATATTGATGCATGCGTACCGTATTGTGGTCAAGTAATTTTTACGCTATCGTGGGTTTTCTGTATCGCATTACGGGTTAATGGTGTAACAGAGCCCATATTGTGGATGAATTTATGAGTGAGAGAGCATGTCAAAGAGAAAAGAAACAGATCAGGGCCGAATAGATCAGGGCCGTGCAGATCAAGGCCGTGCAGATCAAGGCCGTGTAGATCAAGGACGGAGCGGTGTACAAGTCATATCCCGCGCGGCAGACATCCTACGGACGCTTAAAAACAACCAGTCCGGCATGAGTTTGGGACAGATTGCCAACCGAATCGATCTGCCAAGGTCCACAGTTCAACGTATAGTGAGCGCATTACAGGCTGAGCAATTTATCATCTCTGATTCCAATGGTGGTGGTTTGAAACTTGGGCCTGGATTAACAGCGTTAGGAGATGCGACGAAATATAACATTGTTGAACAGTGCCGACTACTACTAACAGAACTCACCCATGAAACAGGAGAAACCGCTGATTTATCGGTATTACGCGGCGGCGCGATGATATTCTTAGATCAGGTCCCAGGAACACATAGGTTACGAACAGTATCATCCGTAGGCGAGGTTTTTCCCCTCACCACAACAGCCAATGGCCGCGCATGTCTTTCCGCGTTAGAAAAAGATAAGGCTGAAGAATTAGTGCGAGACGAATGGGAACGATGGAATGTCAAAGCCGACTTAGAAGAATTTATGGATAATCTTACTCAAATTCAAAAAGACGGCCTTGCATACGATGCTGACGACCACACTAACGGCATTTCAGCGATTGGCTTTTCATTTAAAGATTGGGCCGGTGACGTCCATGCAATATCAGTTCCTGTTCCATCAACGCGATATGAAGCAGAACGCGAGAATATCGAACGCGCAATCAGACTGACGTCCAAACATATCGACAAAATGATCGACCGAGGCGATATTTAAGTTTACGCCTGCTATTTTTTTACTAAACAGAGCGGATCAAGAAATCACATCAGGTTTATCTCTCCCGGTCATCTTACGAAAATCTGTTAATTTATAAAAAGCCTCGGCTATAGGTTGCAATACATGCTGAACATTTTGTGTTAAATCATCCAGATTGCCTACATATTGCTCTAGATATAGCCTGATCGTTGCCCCATCGGTACCTGTACCAGATAATCGCACAACCGCGCGTGCGCCATTGCCAAAATGTATTATACATCCTTGCGAAAGGCTTTTAGAGCCATCGACAGGATCAACATAGGAAAAATCCTCTGCATCTTTTACATATGTATCGCCAATGGATGTACCTTTAAGCTCTGTGAGCAGGCTTTTCAGCGTCTCAACAAAATTTGACGCCTTGTCTTGAGCAACATTTTCAAAATCATAACGCGCATAAAAATCTCTTCCATAAATCTGCCAATGTTCATTTAAAACATCGGCGACTGACTGTTTTCGCACAGCCAGGATATTCAACCATAATAAAACGGCCCAAAGACCATCTTTCTCACGCACATGATTTGAACCAGTACCCGCGCTTTCCTCGCCGCAAATTGTGATCCGATTATCATCGAGCAAGTTGCCAAAAAACTTCCATCCGGTCGGGGTTTCATAAAGATCGATCTCTAATTTTTTAGCCACGCGGTCTGCAGCCCGACTGGTTGGCATCGAACGGGCGATTCCAACAATACCGCTCTTGTAATTGGGAACAAGATGGGCATTTGCAGCAAGCACTGCTAAACTATCTGACGGCGTGACGTAAATACCACGCCCTAAGATCATATTTCTATCACCATCACCATCACTGGCAGCAGCAAAATCCGGCGCTGCATCAGACATCAATAAATCATATAGTGGTTTTGCCCACACAGGATTTGGATCTGGGTGTCCCTTTCCAAAATCCTCACTCGGGACGGCGTTCATAACCGAGCCCTTTTGCGCACCCAGTACATCTTCCAAAATACATTTTGCGTAAGGTCCAGTCACAGCATGCATGGCATCAAATTTTATACTGAAACCACCCTTGAAGAGTTCTTTAATCGCTTCAAAATCGAATATATCTTGCATCAATTCACAATAATCTAATACCGGATCTACGATCTTAATAATTGTATTGTTGACTTGGGTTAAACCGAGTGCATCAAGATCAATATCCTCAATCTCAGACGTATAATATTCCAATATTGATTTCGTGTGTTCATAAATGGATTGCGTAATCGCCTCAGAAGAAGGCCCGCCATTACTGCCGTTAAATTTGATCCCAAAATCATTATCAATTCCGCCGGGATTATGGCTTGCAGATAAAATTATACCACCATCAGCGTTATATTTGCGTATAATATTTGAAGCGGCCGGCGTGGATAATAAACCATTTCGGCCAATGATAAGCTGCTGCGCATTCGCCGCCACAGCCATTTCTATTATTTTCTGAATGGCCTCTTTATTGTAAAATCTTCCATCGCCCCCAAGAACTAGAACCTTACCATCTAACCCTCCAATAGCGTCGAAAATAGATTGTACAAAATTCTCCAGATAACTTTCTTGCATGAACTCCTTGGTTTTCTTTCGCAGACCCGACGTACCCGGTTTTTGCTGGGAATACGGCGTGGTTTTAATTACTTTGGATTTCATACTTTGCCCCTATTTTGTCATCTGTTTAAAATTTTGTCTCCTCCCCTTTTGAAACCAAACTCATCAATCCTGCGTGTTTTATCTTGTCCCTTTATAAGTCAAATACCTATTCCTTTAGAGGTCGATACCCGTCCATTTAGAGATCGATAAAAGTGCAATCCAGACAGCTAAGGTTGTCAATTAAAACATCTGCCAATCGAATTTGCTGATCGTCCAAACTGAGATATGTGTCACCGTATTTATGAAAAATATCAACATCTTCGATTG